>CAZPNH010000153.1:0-5515 GCA_964587635.1 uncultured Bordetella sp. | reverse complement strand
CTTCGCGCCGTTCAGGATCACGCTGTTGATGCCGACCAGCGCGCCGTCGCCGACCGTGCAGCCGTGCAGCATGACTTTGTGTCCGACCGTCACGCGTTTTCCCACGGTCAGCGGAAATCCGGGATCCACATGCAGCACCGAGCCGTCCTGGATGTTGGTGGACTCGCCGATGTGCACCTGGTCGTTGTCGGCGCGGATCACCACGTTGAACCAGATGTTCACCGCGTTCTCGAGGATGATCGAGCCCGCGAGCGTGGCGTCCCAGGCGATGTAGTGGTGCGCGCCGCGCAATTCGACACGGCGCTCATTGAGGGAAAAGATCGGCATGGATGGCCGGTATCATAACGCCCGCCATGAAACCCAGCGAATCGCTTTTCCTCGATATCCGGGGCTTGCGCTACCACGTGAGGCACTGGCGGGGAAAAGAGGGAAAAAAGCTCTTCCTGCTGCACGGCTGGATGGACGTTTCCGCTTCATTCCAGTTCCTGGTGGACGCGCTGGCGCAGGACTGGGATGTATATGCGCCCGACTGGCGCGGCTACGGACTGACCGCCTGGTCGGGATCCGACAACTACTGGTTCCCGGACTACATCGCCGACCTGGATGCACTGCTCGACCTGATCCAGCCGGATACGCCGGTGAGCCTGGTCGGCCACAGCCTTGGCGGCAACGTCGGCGGGCTGTACGCGGGCATACGCCCGGAACGCATCGCGAAATTCGTCAATCTCGAAGGGTTCGGCATGCCGGCGACCCGGGCGGAGCAGGCGCCCAAGCGCTATGCCCGCTGGATGGATGAGCTGCGGGAAGCGCCGCGCCTGCGTCCCTACGCGAGCTACGCGGACCTCGCGGACCGGCTGCAGAAGAACAATCCGCGCCTGAAACGGGAGCGCGCCGAATTCCTCGCCCGCCACTGGGGCAAGGAAGCCGAGGACGGCGTGCAGCTGCGCAGCGACCCGGCGCACAAAGTCATCAACGCCACGCTGTACCGCGTGGACGAGGCGCATGCCTGCTGGGAGCGCGTCACGGCGCCCGTGCTGTGGGTCGATGCCGCGGAATCCGAAACGGTGACCCGGATGCGGCTGACGGCCGCTGAACTTGCCGAGCGGCGCGGCGCCTTCAAAAACCTGCGGCACCACACGGTTGCGGACGCAGGGCACATGCTGCATCACGACCAGCCCGAGCAGGTGGCTCGCCTCATCGAAGCGTTCCTGGTCTGATAAAATTTTCTTCTCGATGGATGTCAGCAACTTAGTTCAAACCGTCGCCATCTATGCGCTCCCGGTCCTTTTTGCGATCACGCTGCACGAGGCGGCGCACGGATACGTCGCGCGCCACTTCGGCGACATGACCGCTTACGCGCAGGGGCGCATCAGCCTGAACCCTGCGCGGCACATCGATTTGCAGGGCACCATCGTGGCGCCGCTCATCCTCCTCATACTGAGCGGCGGGAAATTTGTGTTCGGCTGGG
Source organism: uncultured Bordetella sp. (assembly GCA_964587635.1). GTDB lineage: Bacteria > Pseudomonadota > Gammaproteobacteria > Burkholderiales > SG8-39 > RBG-16-66-20. The sequence goes on along the minus strand of CAZPNH010000153.1, from coordinate 4,047 downwards.
CCAAGCCCGTGCCCGTCAACTATTCGGCGCTCAAGACGCCGAAGCGGGACATGGCGCTGGTCGCCGCCGCCGGGCCCGGTGTGAATCTGCTGATGGCGGTGGCCTGGGGCGTGCTTCTGAAAGTCGCGGTCGAGATGCCCAGCGGCTATTTCACCGCGCCGCTCGTGCAGATGGCCATCGCGGGCGTCGGCATCAATATGAGCCTGATGCTGATCAACCTGCTGCCGATACTTCCACTGGACGGCGGGAGGATCCTCGCCGGCCTGTTGCCGGCGAAACTTTCCCACGAATACAGCAAGGCGGAGCGCTGGAGCGGCCTGCTGTTCACCGGGATTCTTGTCGCGGGAATAGCGGATTCGTGGCTGAACAACGGGAGACACGTCCGGGAGTTCTTCGGTCCCTTGAACGGCCTCATCCGTTCCGTCCTCCATGCGATCGTGGATTTCTGACCGGCATGTTTGAAACCCGCGTCCTCTCCGGCATGCGTCCCACGGGCTCGCTGCACCTTGGCCACTACCACGGCGTGCTCAAGAACTGGGTCAAGCTGCAGTCGGAGCACCCGTGCCTGTTTTTCGTCGCCGACTGGCACGCATTGACCACCGACTACGAGAAGCCGGGCGTGCTGCAGGACATCGGCGCCGACATGGTGATCGACTGGCTGGCCGCGGGCGTGGACCCCAACCAGGCGACGATCTTCGTGCAGTCGCAGGTTCCCGAACACGCCGAACTGCACCTGCTGCTGTCGATGATGACGCCGCTCGGCTGGCTGGAGCGCGTGCCGACCTACAAGGACCAGCAGGAGAAGCTCGCCGACAAGGACCTCACCACCTACGGTTTCCTCGGCTATCCGCTGCTGCAGGCGGCGGACATCATGATCTACCGGGCGCAATACGTGCCCGTGGGCGAGGACCAGGTGCCGCATATCGAATTCACCCGCGAACTCGCGCGCCGCTTCAACCACCTTTACGGCCGCGAGCCGGGTTTCGAGGACAAGGCCAAGGCCGCCGTCAAGAAAATGGGCAGCAAGAAGGCGCGCCTGTTCAACGAGCTGCGCACCAAATTCCTCGAGAGCGGCGACGCCGAGGCGCTCAAGCGCGCCCAGGCGCTGCTGGACGAGCAGCAGAACATGCCGCGCGGCGACCGCGAGCGCCTCTACGGCTGGCTCGAAGGCAGCGGCAAGAAAATCCTGGTGGAGGCGGAGGCGCTGCTGACCGAAGCCTCCAAGCTGACCGGTCTCGACGGGCAGAAAATGTCCAAGTCCTACGGCAACGCCATCGCGCTGCGCGACGAGCCCGAGGCCGTGGCGAAGAAAATCCGCACCATGCCCACCGACCCGGCGCGCGTGAAGCGCAACGATCCCGGCACGCCGGAAAAGTGCCCGGTGTGGTCGCTGCACCAGGTCTATTCGAGCGACGAGACGAAGGCCTGGGCGCGCAAGGGCTGCACCACGGCGGGCATCGGCTGCCTCGAATGCAAGCAGCCGGTGATCGAGAGCGTGCTGGCCGAACTCGCGCCGATGCGCGAGCGCGCGCAGGCCTACCTCGACGATCCCACACTCGTGAAGAACATCCTCGCCGACGGCTGCGACAAGGCGCGCAAGCTTGCCAGCGAGACCATGCGCGACGTGCGCGAAGCCATGGGACTGTCGTACACATGACCGAACCCGCGGTGCCCCTGACCCCTGCCACGCCCGCCGCGCCGGCCGCGGCGCGCTTCGCCACGATCTACGGCGAGCCGCTGACCGAGATTCCGGTCGATCTCTACATTCCGCCCGACGCGCTCGAGATCCTGCTGGATGCCTTCCAGGGCCCACTCGACCTGCTGCTGTACCTGATCCGCCGGCAGAACCTGGACGTGCTCGACATTCCGATGGCGCCGCTCACGCGCCAGTACCTGGAATACGTCGAGCTGATGCGCTCCAAGAACCTGGAACTGGCCGCCGAATACCTGCTGATGGCCGCGATGCTGATCGAGATCAAGTCGCGCATGCTGCTGCCGCGGCCGCCGGTGGTGAACGAGGAAGAGGATCCCCGGGCGGAACTGGTGCGCCGGCTGCTCGAATACGAGCAGATGAAGAAGGCGGCGCTGCAGCTGGACGCGCTGCCGCAGGTCGGGCGCGACGTGCTGGCGATTTCGGTGCTGGTCGAGCGGACCGCCATCGAGCGCCTGCCCGATGTGCACCCGCGCGACCTGGCCGAGGCCTGGCGCACGCTGCTGTTCCGCGCGCGCATGACCAAGCACCACCGCGTCTCGCGCGAGGAACTCTCGGTGCGCGAGCACATGAGCCAGATCCTGCGCCAGCTCAAGGAAAGCCGCGTGGCGGAGTTCACCGAACTGTTCGACCCCGCGCGCGGCGTCGCGGTGCTGGTGGTCACCTTTCTCGCGCTGCTCGAACTGGCGCGTGAATCGCTGATCGACGTCACGCAGTCGGAAGGCTTCGCGCCCATCTACATCCGCATCAGGATCGCCCATGTCTAACCCAACTGAAGCCAAGCGCATCATCGAGGCGGCGCTGCTGTCATCGCAGGAACCGCTGTCGCTGCCGGACCTGAAGCGGCTGTTCGATGAAGAAATCGGACCCGACACGCTGCGCCGGCTGCTCGGCGAGCTGCGCGAGGAGTGGGCCGGCCGCGCCGTGGAGCTCGTCAACCTGGCGAGCGGCTGGCGCTTCCAGACGCGGCCCGAATTCCAGCCTTTCGCCGACCGCCTCAACCCGGACAAGCGCCCGCGCTACTCGCGCGCGGTGATGGAGACGCTGGCGATCATCGCCTACCGCCAGCCGGTGACGCGGGGCGACGTGGAAGATATTCGCGGCGTCGCCGTTTCGGCGCCCATCATCCAGTCGCTGGAGAGCCGGGGCTGGATCGACGTCGTCGGCCACCGCGATACGCCGGGGCGGCCGGCGCTCTACGCCACCACCCGGGCGTTTCTCGACGACCTCGGGCTGCACTCGCTGCAGGAACTGCCGCCGCTGGAGGAAATCGCCCGCACGCTGCAGCTCGAGCCTGCGACCGCCCAGCCCGCATCCAACGAGCCGGCCAACGAACCCGCCGCCGCCAGCAACGCCGAATAGCCGGCCGGCAGCTTCCGACGGGTCCGCCGTGGCCGGCGAACGGCTGCAGAAGCTGCTCGCCGCGGCGGGCTTCGGTTCGCGCCGGGAAATCGAAACCTGGATCACCGCGGGCAGGGTGACCGTGCGCGGCCAGACCGCGAAACTGGGAGACCGTGCCCGGCCGGGAGACCTGATTCTCCTTGATGGCAAGGAAATAAAGATAAGCGCGAATAAAACCGGTCTCCGCGTCATCGTCTACCACAAGCCAATCGGCGAACTGGTGACGCGCAAGGACCCGGAAGGACGCGCCACGGTCTTCGACCGGCTGCCCAAGCTGAGTCCCGGACGCTGGGTCGCAGTCGGCCGCCTGGACTTGAATTCCTCCGGGTTGCTGCTATTTACGGATTCGGGCGAGCTGGCCAACCAGCTGATGCACCCGCGCCAGGAAATCGAACGCGAGTACGAGGTCCGCGTGCAAGGTGGCCTGGGAGCGGAGGCCATGCGCCAGTTGCTGACGGGTGTCGAACTCGAGGATGGTCAGGCAAAGGTCAAGCGCCTGGAGCCGCTGACGGCGAAAAAGGACACAGGGACAAACCGCTGGTATCGGATTGTGCTGGTGGAAGGGCGCAACCGCGAAGTGCGGCGGCTGGTGGAAGCCGTCGGCTCCCGCGTGAGCCGGCTGATGCGAGTCCGCTTCGGCCCGGTGAAGCTGCCGCTCGACCTGCCCGCGGGGCGCTCGCTCGAACTGCCTTCCGCGGCCGTCGCGGAGATTGTCCGAACCGCAAAAAGCTGTTAAACTTCAAGTCGTTTCAGATGCAAATGGGCCTCGGCCCATTTTTTGTTTGCACGGCTGGAAAAGCACTATGGCGATGGCGGATGTGGTGGAGCTGACCCTGGCGGGCATGGGGTTCGAACTGGTGGATGCGCGGGCATCCGGCGGGGGCAGGCATCTGTCCATCTTCATCGACAGGCCCGGCGGCATCACGGTAGACCAT
>CAZPNH010000152.1:0-5518 GCA_964587635.1 uncultured Bordetella sp. | reverse complement strand
TGCTGAACGACGCGCGCGACATCATGGACCAGCTCGGCGTGCACATCGAGACCAATGCCTCGGAAGCGGGCGCGGCGGCGCGCTGGTCGTGCTGGGCGAGGACTACGGCGAAGGCTCGTCCATCATCCAGGAGCGCAGCCACGCTTTCGCGATGAAGTCGCAGATGTGGCTGCTCGACCCCCGGCCCAACCTGCCGAAGATCGTGGAGATGGTGGAGAAAGGCTTCGAACTCTCGGAGGCCTCCAACACGCCGGTTCTGCTCGAGCTGCGGATCCGCGCCTGCCATGTGCACGGGTCGTTCGCGACGAAGAAGAATGTGAGCTCGAAGAACTCGAAGAACAACCCCATCGAATCGCCGGATTTCGATTTCGGCCGCATCAGCCTGCCGCCAGCCACTTACGCGCAGGAGAAGCACAAGATCGAGGTGCGCTGGCCGGCGGCCGTTGCTTTCATCAAGAAGCACAAGCTGAATGAATTTTTCGCGGGCGACCTGTCCGATACCGGCATCCTCTGCCAGGGCGGCATGTACAACGCGGTAATCCGCGCTCTGCAGCTGCTCGGTCTGGCAGACGCCTTCGGCGCCACGCGCGTGCCGATCTATTGCATGAACGTCGCCTACCCGATGATCCCGGACGAGATCGTCGCGTTCTGCGCGGACAAGAAGCGCGTCCTCGTGGTCGAGGAAGGCCAGCCCGCGTTCATCGAGGACGCGGTGCAGGCGGCGCTGCGCCGGGCCGAAGTCAACCTGGTCAAGGTGCACGGCAAGGACATGCTGCCGCTCGGAGGCGAGTACACGGGCGAAGTTGTTTTGACGGGGATCGGCAGATTTTTGAATCGCGACGCTGAAATAAATTCGGTCAAGAATCTGAAGGCAAAGGCTGCTGAAATTCTCGGTACCGTTCCCGCCCGCCCCCCCGGCTTCTGCGTCGGCTGCCCCGAGCGCCCGGTTTTCGCGGCGATGAAGGTCGCCGAGAAGGCGACCGGCGCCTTTCACATCTCCGCCGATATCGGCTGCCACACGTTCGCCACGCTGCCGCCGTTCAACATCGGCCACACCGTGCTGGGCTACGGCCTGGGCATGGCGTCGAATTCGGCGGTCAACACCATGTTCGGCAAGCGTACGCTCACCATCATGGGCGACGGCGGCTTCTGGCATAACGGCCTGACCTCGGGCATCGCCAATTCCGTCTTCAACAAGGATGACGGCATCCTCGTCATCATGAAGAACGGCTACAGCTCGGCCACCGGCACGCAGGAATTGCCCTCCAGCCCGCAGCACAGCGAATTCAAGTCCGGCGACATGGCGATCGAGCGCGCGCTCGAGGGCGTCGGCGTCGGCTGGATGAAAACGGTGGACAACTACCGCGTCGGCGACGTCGCCAAGGTGCTGAAGGAGGCGATGTCCACGGACTACAAGGGGTTGAAAGTCATCATCGCCGAAGGTGAATGCCAGCTTGAACGCCAGCGCAAGCTGCGCCCGGTGGTAGCAGAAAAACTGGCCAAGAAAGAGCGGCACGTGCGCGTGAAGTACGGCGTCGACGAGGACACCTGCACCGGCGATCACTCCTGCATTCGCCTCTCGGGCTGCCCGACGCTTACGGTCAAGGACAATCCCGACCCGCTGCGGCGCGATCCGGTGGCCACCGTGATCGACGGCTGCGTCGGCTGCGGCCTGTGCGGCGAAAACGCCCACGCCGCCGTGCTGTGTCCGTCGTTTTACCGGGCGGAAGTCATTCAGAACCCTACTTGGTGGGACAAACTGTGGAACGGCAATTTACTAAGGAAATAGAGTCGCTTCGCCTCGGCGACGGCGAGACCTTCCACGGTGAAGGCATTCTCGCGGTGACCAAGGCGCTGCTGCAATCGGGCGTCGCGTACGTCGGCGGCTACCAGGGCGCGCCCGTGTCGCACCTGCTCGACGTGATGGTGCAGGCGCGCGACTACCTGGACGACCTCGGCGTGCACGTGGAAGCCTGCACCAGCGAGGCGTCCGCCGCCGCGATGCTGGGCGCTTCGATCAACTATCCGGCGCGCGGCGCGGTGACCTGGAAATCGGTCGTCGGCACCAACGTCGCGGCCGATGCGCTCTCCTATCTCGCCAGCGCGGGCGTCATGGGCGGCACGCTCATCGTGCTGGGCGAGGACTACGGCGAGGGCGGCGTGGTGGCGCAGGAGCGCAGCCATTCCTTCGCCATGAAATCGCTCATGTGGCTGCTCGATCCGCGGCCCAATCTCACCACCATCGTCGGCATGGTGGAGCACGGCTTCGCGCTGTCCGAGGCCTCCAATACCCCGGTCATGATGGAGCTGCGTATCCGCGCCTGCCACGTGCACGGCAGCTTCATCGCCAAGAGCAACGTCGCGCCGGCGGTCTCCATGCGCCACATGCTCGAGGGGCCGCCCAAGGAATTCATCTACGACCGGCTCGCGCACCCGCCGGCCATTTTCCGCCAGGAAAAGCTGAAGAACGACGTGCGCCTGCCCGCGGCGCGCAAGTACATCGCCGAGCACAAGCTGAACGAGATTTTCCCGGGCGATGTGGGCGACATCGGCATCGTCGTGCAGGGCGGGCTCTACAACGGCCTGATGCGCGCGCTGAAACTGCTCGGCCTCGCCGACGATTTCGGCGGCTGCCGGATTCCGGTCTATGTATTGAACGTGGTTTACCCCATCGTTCCGGATGAAGTGGCCGCGTTCTCAAGGAACAAGAAAGCCATTTTTGTCCTCGAAGAAGGCCAGCCGGAGTTCATCGAGCAGGAAATCGCCATGCACCTGCGGCGCGCGGACCTGCAGACGAATCTGCACGGCAAGGACCTGCTGCACATGGCGGGGGACTACGGCACAGAACTGATGGTGCAGGGCCTCGCGCGCTTCCTGAAGGAGCACGCACCGCAACTGAATACTGCCGCCGGAACTTCCTGGATCGAAAAAAATACCGCAACGAAACAGAAGGCGGCGGAGCTGCTGGGCGCCATGCCCCAGCGCCCACCCACCTTCTGCGTCGGCTGCCCGGAGCGGCCGGTGTTCTCGGCGATGAAGCTGGTGGCGCAGGACATCGGCCGGCCGCACGTTTCGATGGACGTGGGCTGCCACGCCTTCGCTTCCTTCGAGCCTTTCTCGCAGGGCAACACCCTGCTCGGCTACGGCATGAGCCTCGCCAGCGCCGCCGGCGTGACGCCGATGTCGGCCAAGCGCCCGGTGGCGGTGATGGGCGACGGCGGCTTCTGGCACAACGGCCTCTTGTCCGGCGTCGCCTCCAACCTCATGAACAAGGGCGACGGCGTGCTGGTGATCATGAAGAACGGCTACGCCTCGGCCACCGGCACCCAGGAGCTGATTTCCACGCCGGACGAGGAATCGCGCGCAGTCGCCGTGGGCCAGAGCGCGGCGCACGCGGACCGCACCATCGAGGACACGCTTTCCGGCCTCGGCGTGAAGTGGCTGCGCACGGTCAACAATTACGACGTCGGTGCGATGTCGAGGACCTACAAGGAGGCGATGACCACGGAACAAAAGGGGCTCAAGGTCATCGTCGCCGAGGGCGAGTGCCAGCTCGAGCGCCAGCGCAGGTTGCGCCCGGTCGTCGCGAAGAACCTGTCCGAAGGAAAAAGAACCGTGCGGGTCAAGTACGGCGTGGACGAGGACACCTGCACGGGCGACCACTCCTGCATCCGCCTGTCGGGCTGCCCCACCCTCACCGTCAAGGACAACCCGGACCCGCTGCGGCGCGACCCGGTGGCCACCGTGATCGACGGCTGCGTGGGCTGCGGCCTGTGCGGGGAGAACGCGCATGCGGCGATTCTCTGCCCGTCGTTCTACCGGGCGGAGGTGGTGCAGAACCCGAGCCTGCTGGACAGGGCGCTGCAAAAAATACGGAATATGTTCATATGAGCCTGCCCGAGCGCCCCATCACCATCCTCATCGCCGCGCTGGGCGGCGAAGGCGGCGGCGTCATGGCCGACTGGCTGATCGACGCCGCCGCGCAATGCGGCTATCCGTCGCAGAGCACCTCGATTCCCGGCGTGGCGCAGCGCACCGGCGCGACCACCTACTACCTGGAGATTTTTCCGGCGACGGCCGCCCAGCTGAGCGGCAGGCAACCGGTGTTTTCTCTCACGCCCAGCCCGGGCAACGTGGACATCATGGTCGCCTCCGAACTGATCGAGGCCGGGCGCGCCATGCAGAACGGCTACGTCAGCCCGGAGCGCACCACGCTGGTCGCCTCCACTCACCGCATCTACGCCACCATCGAGAAAATGCAGATGGCCGACGGCCGTTTCGACAGCGCACGCGTCGTCGAAGCGGGACGCAAGCTGGCGAAGCAGGCGGTGCTGTTCGACATGCGCAAGCTGGCGCAGGACAGCGGCACGGTGATCAACGCCGTGCTGTTCGGCGCCATGGCGGGCAGCGGCGTGCTGCCGCTGCCGCGCGAGGCCTGCGAGAAGGCGATCCGCGGCGGCGGGCGCGGCGCGGAGGCGAGCCTGCGCGGCTTCGCCGCCGGCTGCGAAATCGCCGCGGGCTCGCGCGCCACGCCGCAGGAACCCGCGCCGCCCAAGCGCGCGGATACGCTGCAGGAAGTTCTGGATGTGGGTGCGTCGCGCTTGAGGGATTACCAGAACGAGGCTTATGCGAACCTGTTCCTGGAACGCATTCGTCCGCTCAGGGACGGAGATTCAACACTCGCCACGGAAACCGCAAGACAGCTGGCTCTCTGGATGAGCTATGAAGACATCATCCGGGTCGCGGACCTGAAGACGCGCGCTTCGCGCTTCGAGCGCGTGCGCAAGGAAGTCGGCGCGAAGGAAGGCGAACCGGTGGTGGTGATCGATTTCCTCAAGCCCGGAGTGGAGGAGTTCGCTTCGCTGCTTCCTCATTTCCTGGGAAAAAAATTGACTTCATGGGCTGAAGCGCACGGCAAGCTCGACGCCTACAACGTCGGCATGCACCTGAAAACCTCGGGGCTGTTCGGCTACCTGCTGGTGCGCTCGCTCGCCTGGCTGAAACCCTGGCGCCCCTATTCCTACCGCTACCAGGAAGAGCAGAAACTCATCGAGCACTGGCTCGCGCGCGTGCGCGACGCCGCCGCGCGCAGCGTCCCGGTCGCACTCGAGGTCGCGGAATGCGCGCGCCTGATCAAGGGCTACGGCGACACCCACCGCCGCGGCAAGGCCAACTTCCTAGCCATCCTCGACGCCCTGGTGGACCACCCGGCGACCACGGATCCAGCCCAGCAGGCGAAGGCGATCCGCAAGGCTCGCGAAGCAGCGCTCGCCGATCCCGAGGGCAAGGCCCTGGGCGGCGCGCTGGGCAAGCCCGTGACGTGGCTGAAAGCCGTCAAGGGTTGAACGCCCGGGCCGGCGAGCAGGCGGATGCCTGCCTGCTCAGCTTCACCGCAGGCTACGTCGACACCTGCGTGTTCATCGGGCTATTCGGTCTGTTCACGGCGCATGTCACAGGGAATTTCGTGCTGATCGGCGCGGAACTCGTGCACCGTAGAGGCGACGTACTCGTCAAACTG
>CAZPNH010000151.1:0-5518 GCA_964587635.1 uncultured Bordetella sp. | reverse complement strand
ATCGCGGCGGCCATGGTCTCGTCCTGGCTTATCACCGTCGCCGACCTGCCCGGCTAGGTTGTTGGCATGCTCGAGCCGTTCCTGGGCAGCCCGATCCTGCTGATGGTGATGATCATGGTGCTGGTGATGATCGTTGGCACCGCGATGGACATGACGCCGACGATTCTCATCCTGACGCCGGTGCTGATGCCGGTCGTGAAGGCGGCCGGCATCGACCCCGTCTACTTCGGAGTGATGTTTATCATGAACAACGCGATCGGCCTCGTCACCCCGCCGGTCGGGGTGGTACTGAACGTCGTCGCCGGGGTCGGGAAAATGTCGATGGACACCGTGACCAAGGGTGTCATGCCCTTCATGATCGCCCAGTTCATCATGATGTTTGCGATGGTCCTGTTCCCCTGGCTCGTCACGGGTCCGGCGAAGTTCTTCCACTGACCTATATGCAGCGGAAGCTGCTGTGCGGCCTGATCGGGGCCGGTATCCAGGGCTCGCGTTCCCCGGCGCAGCACGAGCGCGAAGCCGAAGCGCAGGGCCTGGATTGCGTTTATTCGCGCATCGATCTCGACGTTCTCGGCGTGGGTGCCGACGCGCTCCCCGAACTTCTCGCGAAAACACGCGGCGAGGGTTTCGCCGGCGTGAACATCACCTTTCCCTGTAAGCAGGTGGTGATCCCGCTGCTCGACGAGCTGTCGGAGGATGCGCGGGCGCTGGGCGCGGTTAACACCGTTGTGTTCCGCAATGGCAGGCGGAGCGGCCACAACACCGATTGGTCGGGATTCGCCGAGAGTTTCCGGCGCGGCCTGCCGGATGCGAAACGCGACCGGGCGGTGCTGCTCGGCGCAGGCGGAGCGGGATCGGCGGCAGCACATGCAGCGTTACGTCTTGGATTCGGGCGCTTGTCGGTTTTTGATATTGACGGCGCGCGCGCGGCTGCGCTCGCTGCGAAACTGGGTGAGAGGGCCGAAGCAGGCAACGATCTCGAAGCCGCCATGGCGGGGGCCGACGGCCTGATCCACTGCACGCCGACCGGCATGCGCAAGCAGCCCGGCATGGCGCTGAAACCCGCTTTGATCGAGCGCAGGCATTGGATCGCGGAGGTCGTCTACGTCCCGCTGGAAACCGAGCTCCTGCGCGTTGCGCGGGCGAAGGGCTGCCGCACGCTGGATGGCGGCGGCATGGCGGTCTTCCAGGCTGCCGCCGCATTCCGGCTGTTCACCGGCCTCGAGCCCGATCCTGAACGGATGCTGCGCCATTTCCAGTCAATGAGCGGTGCCCGGGGCGGGAGGCCGTGATGCTCGGCAAGGCGGCCGTCGCGATGTGGTGGGACATCGCCCCGGAGATGAAAGCCGAGTTCGAGGACTGGCATTCCCACGAGCATATGCCCGAGAGGCTGGCCATCCCGGGGTTCCTGCGCGGTACCCGCTGGATCGCGCTCTCCGGCGCGCCGTCGTATTTCGTCATGTACGAACTGTCCCGGTCCGCGACGATGACGGCGGGACCCTACCTGGCGCGCCTGAACGATCCCACGCCCTGGTCGAAGAAAATGATGCCGCAGCACCGCAACATGGTGAGGAGCCTGTGCCGCGTGCGCGCAAGTTTCGGCGGCGGGGTGGCGCTGGCACTGGCGACCCTCCGGTTCTCGCCGTCGCCGAGAAAGGCCAGGTCGCTTTCAGCGTGGCTCGTCGGCGACGTGATGCCGGCATTGCCTGCGCGCAAGGGCGTGATCGCCGCGCACCTGCTGCAAGCCTTGCCGATGGCCGGGCGCCCGCAGACCGCCGAGCAGAAGATCCGCGGCGGAGATGCGGTGGCCGACTGGGTGCTGCTTGCCGGCGCGTACGATGCGGGCGCGATACGTGCGCTGCTGGAGGGCGAACTGGCTGCAGAAAGTCTAGCTGCGCATGGCGCGTTGCCGGATATCGTCACGGCAATCTATTCGCCGGCCTACTGCCTGGTTCCCAAAGACCTGGTGACGTAGGCCTGCTACGGAAGCGTGAACGCGATCACTGAATCCCCGAGCTTGGTGCCCAGCTTGGCGTGGCCGCCGGCCGCGATCACCACGTACTGCTTGCCGCCTTCACGCAAGCGGTAGGTCATCGGCATTGCCTGTCCACCCGCCGGCAGGCGGCCCTTCCACAGTTCCGCGCCGGTGTCGGTGTCGAACGCGCGCAGGTAGTTGTCCATCGCTGAAGCAACGAATATCAGGCCGCCCGCGGTGATGATCGGTCCGCCCAGGTTCGGCGTGCCAGACAGCAGCGGCCCCGCGAACAGGTCAGCCGAGGTTCCCAGCGGCACGCTCCAGCGAATGGTTCCCGCCGACAGGTCTACGCCGACCAGCTTGCCCCAGGGCGGCGGACTGCAGGGGAGGCCGCTCGGCCCGCTCAGCACCTGCCGGCTGAGGCCGTAGGGCGTGCCGTGCTGCGGCGACACCTCGGCGCGCAGCTTGCCCTGCTTGGCCGCCTTCTCCATCGGCGAAAACTGGTCGCGCGGGACCAGATGGATTTCCATCGGCAGGATGTTGACGTTGGCGACGAACATCTGCCGCTGCGGGTCGAACGCGCCGCTGCTCCAGTTCATGCCGCCCAGGTTTCCCGGAAACGCGATGCTGCCCTGCGTGCTCGGCGGCGTGAATATGCCTTCCGACCGGAGCTTCTTCATCTGCTCCCTGCACGAGTCGCGGTCCGCGGGAGTCAATCCCCAGGCTTCGTCCGCCGAGAGCTGCTGCGGCACCAGCGGCGGAGGCGCGAGCGGGAAAGGTTGCGTAGGCGAGGCGAGTTCGCCTTCGGCGGTGCTTCGCGGGACCGGGCGCTCTTCGACGCCGAATACGGGTTTGCCGGTCTCGCGTTCGAGTACGAACAGGTTGCCCGTCTTGTTGCCCTGAATGACCGCGGGGATGTCGCGGCCGTCGCGCCGCAGCGTCGCGAGCACGGGCTGCGAGGCGGTGTCGTAGTCCCACAGGTCGTGATGCACCAGCTGAAAGCCCCAGACCCGTTCGCCCGTCGCGGCCGATAGCGCGACCACGGAATTCGCCCACTTGTTGTCGCCGGGCCTCCGCAGGCCGTGATAGTCGGGGCTCGCGCTGCCGGTCGGCAGGAACACGAGCCCGCGCGCTGCGTCGACGGAAATCGTCGACCACACGTTGCCCGCGCCGGTGGGCGCGATACTGCTCTCGAGCGGCTGCCATCCCCAGCGCAGCGCTCCGGTCCTCGCGTCGAACGCCCGCACGACGCCGCTCGGGCTGTCGACGCGGTCGTTGTCGGCGATCGACGAGCCGACGATGACGAGATCGCCCGCGATCGCCGGGGCCGAGGTCTCCTGGTATTCGCCGCGCCGGACGATTCCGGCGATGCCCTTGGCCAGGTCGATGCGGCCGGCGTCCGCGAAATCCGCGCAGGGCTGGCCGGTCGCGGCGTCGAGCGCAAAGAGGCGCGCGTCGATGGTAGCGAGGAAGATCCGGTCGCGGCAGGACTCGCCTTCTGTTTTGCGTCCGTCGGTCCACAGCGCGACGCCGCGGTTCACCAGGCCTTCGGAATAGTTCGCGCGCAGGTCGAGCTGGGGATCGAAGGCCCACTTCTCCTTGCCGGTTTCGGGGTCGAGCGCGATCACGCGGTTGAACGGCGTGGTGAGATACATCGTGCCGCCCGCGACGATCGGCGTGGCCTCGAATTCGCTCTTGGCGCGGCCGCCGCTGCCGTCGGATACGTCGCCCGTGTGGTACTCCCAGGCGACTTGCAGCTGCGCAACGTTGCCGCGGTTTATCTGGGTGAGGCGCGAATAGCGGCTGCCGCCCGCGTCGCCGCCGTAGGCGGGCCAGTCGGCGAGCGGACCGTCCGCCGGTTCGCCGGAGCGGCCGGCGGTGCAGGACGCGAGGAGAAAAACCGTGAGCAGGGCTGCAGCGCGCATGGCGACTCTATTTGACGGCGCGCGCGGCTGTCTCGATCACGCGGGCGACGGCACGGGGGTTGGAGATGTGTATGAGGTGGCTTCCCTTGAGGATGGTCACCTTCGACCCCGCGCGGTCGGCCATCCGCCGCGCGATCGCCGGGTCAAGCGCGCGATCCCCGGCGGCGATGATCGCGTAGCTGGGCTTGTCGCGCCAGGCGGCGACGGTCAGCCTGGCGCTGAAGGCGGCGCCCGATACCGGCATTTGCGAGCGCGCCATGAACTCGGTCGTCGTCCTGGGCAGATCGGCGCCAACGTCGGCGGCAAACTTCGCCGGATCGAGGAAGACGAACCCGTCTTTGGTCGGCTGCAAATGATCGCTCGCCGGCTTCATAGGGGGAGCCACCTCAGCGCTCGTCTCGCCGACGTCGGGTTGAAGCGCGGCGACATAGACCAGCGCCTTCACCTTGGGATCGCTGCCGGCAACGGTGATGATCGAACCGCCATAGCTGTGGCCGACCAGGATGACCGGGCCGTCCTGTTGGTCGAGGACGCGCCTGGTCGCAGCCACATCCTCGTCGAACCCGGTAAGCGGCTGCTGCACGATGCTGACGCGATAGCCGTCCCTGGTCAGCACGTCATAGACGCCCCGCCAGCTCGAGCCATCGATGAGTGCGCCGTGAACCAGGACGATGTTCACGGCGGCCTTGGGCAGCGGAGCCGATTGCGCGTACGCGCTGGCGGCCATCAGCAGTGCCGCCATTGCTCCCAGAAACCTGCAAATCGTCGTCATGCCAGTCTCCATTCACCACGGCGATCCGGCCGGGAACAAGCTACTGGGCCAGGCTGATGCAGCGGTACTTCCGGTGGATGCCGCGATTGGGACTGCCGCCGGTCACTTCCCTGATCTGGCCGTCCGAGCAACTCTTGTTGCTTACCGCACGAATCGCAATCTACCCGCCGGACTATTTGACGGTCAATCATTCGGCCTTGACGCCCGCGGCCCGGATGATCGGCCACCATTTGTCGATCTCGGCCTTGTGATACGCGGCGAGGCCTTCGGGCGTCTGCTGCTCGCGCGAGGCGATGTCGAGGCCCAGGTCGGCCAGCCTCGCGCGCACCGCCGGATCTGCGAGCGCCTGCATCATCGCGGCGTTTAGCTTGGCGGTGATCTCTTTCGGCACGCCCTTGGGCGCGAACAGGCCGAACCAGCCCGACACGTAGAGCCCCGGCACGCCGCCTTCGTCCACGGTCGGAATGTTGGGGAGCGTGGCGGAGCGGGCCGGCGACAGGTTGGCGAACGCCTTGATCGCTCCGCCGCGCATTTGCGGCAGCGCGGCGGCGGCCTGCACGACGATGAGGTCGATCTGGCTCGCCACCACGTCCTGCATGGCCGGACCGGCGCCGCGGTAGGGCACGAGCAGCAGGCTGGTACCGGTCAGCTGCTGCAGCAGCACGCCCGCGGTTTGCGCCGAGGCATTCTGGTTGGCGAGCGTCGCCTTGCCGGGATTGGCTTTCATCCAGGCGACCAGTCCCTTCAGGTCGTCCGCGGGAAACGATTTCCGGCCGAGGATCAGCTGCGGGTTGATGGACAGCAGGCCGAGCGGCTCGAAATCCTTCTGCAGGTCGTAGTTCAACT
>CAZPNH010000150.1:0-5527 GCA_964587635.1 uncultured Bordetella sp. | reverse complement strand
CTTGACGTTGCCGCCGCGATCCACGCCCGGCACGCCATGGCAGAACACGCAGTTGCTCACGTAGATCAGCGTGCCTTCCTTCGCCTGCGCCGGGTCGTAGGGCACGCCCGACAGCAATTCGCTCATGCGGTACTGCGCGAATTCGGGCAGCGGCGCCTTGCCGCCGATGGCGAAGGTGTAGACGGTGCCCGGCCCCTCGCGGTTGGTGGTGCGCTGCGCGATGCCGTAGACGCCGCCCCAGCCGACCGCGATGGAGATGTACTGCACGCCGTCCACTTCGTAAGTCGCGGGCGCGGCGACCACGCCGGTGCCCACCGGCGATTCCCACAGCTTGGCGCCCGTCTTCGCGTGATAGGCGATGAAGCGGCCGTCGGCCGTGCCCTGGAACACCAGGTTGCCGGCGGTGGCGAGCGTGCCGCCGTTCCACGGCGAGATGTTTTCCTGGCGCCACACCTCCTTCTGCTGCACCGGATCCCAGGCGAGCAGGCGGCCGAAGGGTTTGCTCGCGGGCGGCACCGCGTTGATGTACATGGCGGTGTTCCAGCCCAAGCCGGACATCGGCTGGCCGGGCTTGTTGGAGTTGGGCGACCAGTTCTTGTCGTCCATGAGGTTGAGCGGCACGTTCTGCGCCGGCAGGTAGACCAGGCCGGTCTTCGGATTGAAGGACATCGGGTGCCAGTTGTGCGCGCCGAAGGGGCCCGGGACGCTGTCGGCGGGCTTGTCGCCGCGCATGCCCGCCACTTCCACCGGCCTGCCGTTCGCGTCGTAGCCGCTGGCCCAGTTCACGTCGACGAAATTCTTCGCCGAGATGAATTTTCCGTTGGTTCGGTCGATGACGAAGAAGAAGCCGTTCTTGGGCGCATGCAGGATCACCTTGCGCGCCTTGCCGGCGATTTTCAGGTCCGCGAGGATCATCGGTTGCGTCGAGGTGTAGTCCCAGTTGTCGCCGGGCGTCTCCTGGTAGTGCCAGACGTATTTGCCGGTGTCCGGGTTGAGCGCGACGATGGAGGCGAGGAACAGGTTGTCGCCGCCGCCCGGACTGCGCAGGTTGCGGCTCCACGGCGAGCCGTTGCCGGTGCCGATGTACATCAGGTTCAGCTTCGGATCGAAGGCCATGGTGTCCCAGGGCGTGCCGCCGCCGCCGGCTTCCCAGTACTTGTTGCTCGGGTCCCAGGTCTTGGCGGCCATCGCCATGGCGGCGTTCTCGTACGGCTTGCCCGGATCGCCGGGCACGGTGAACCAGCGCCAGGCCTGCTTGCCGGTCTTCGCGTCGTAAGCGGTGATGTAGCCGCGCACGCCGAATTCCGCGCCGCCGTTGCCGATCATCACTTTCCCCTTGAAGACGCGCGGCGCGCCCGTGACAGTGTAGGAGCGCGCATGGTCGATGATGGTGTCCTGCTCCCACCGCTTGGCACCGGTCGCCGCGTCGAGGGCGATGAGCCGGCCGTCATAGGAAGCGACGAACACCATGCCCTTGTACAGCGCGACGCCGCGGTTCACCACGTCGCAGCAGCCCTTGTAGCCGTTTTCGCGCGGCACCTGCGGGTCGTAGGTCCACAGCCGCTTGCCGCTGCGCACGTCGATCGCGTGCACCACGCTCCAGGACGCGGTGACGTACATGATGCCGTCCACCACCAGCGGCGTGGCTTCGACGCCGCGCGTCGATTCGAGGTTGTAGGTCCACACCAGGCCGAGGTTGCCGACGTTGGCGTCGTTGACCTGGCGCAGTCTGCTGAAGCGCGTCTCGGCGTAGTCCAGGCCGTAGCTCGGCCAGTCTTTCGTGGCCGCTGCATTGGCGCGAATGCTCGCGCCGTCGATTTTCGCCGTGACCGCTCGGATGTGCGCTTCGGATCCTTTCGGCAGGTCCGCTGCAAGAACGGCGCCGCCCGCGAACAGTGCCGCGCCGGCGACGATGGACGAAAAGAATTTGTTTGCTTGAGGTTTCACGGTGCCTCCCTGTAAACGCCGCGTAACCATTTGATTCTGGACTTCGGTTTGGAAGGGTGTCAACGCATTTTGAGGCCGAGAGAAACGACGCGCTGCAGCAATCTGTCGCGCAGGTTTTGCGGTTTGTCCAGCGCCATGCGTGCGAGTGCGGGCGCATCTTCCGGCAACGGCGATGCGTTGAGAAGACCGCTGGCGATCGCCAGCCGGCCGCCCCAATGCGAAGCGTTCTTTTGCAGCCAGAGCAGCGCAGCCACGAGTTTTTGTTCTTCGGCGTCGAAATCGGTGCCGAGCGGAAACCGCGGCAACAGGCCGCGCTTGTCCAGTGGCGCGAGCCGCTCGGCGAGCTGCTCCGCAGTGTTGCCGCGCGCGTGCGCGGGCACCTGCCAGTCGCGCGGCAGTTTGCCCGCGGCTCTGGCGCGCTCGGCGAGCGGCTCCTGGAAGCGCCGTTCCGCGATGCCGATGAGCGCCGCCGCCACTTCGGCGTCGGTGCGGCCGCGCAGGTCGGCGATGCCGTACTGCGTGACGACGATGTCGCGCAGGTGGCGCGGGATGGTTTCGTGGCCGTAGTTGAAGACGATGTTGGATTCCAGGCGGCCGCCGGATTCGCGCGCGGCGCGCAGCAGCAGGATCGAGCGCGCGCCCGCCAGCTCGTGCGCCATGGCGACGAAGTTGTACTGGCCGCCGACGCCGCTCACCACACGGCCGTCCTCCAGGCCGTCGGAGACCGCGGCGCCGAACAGGCCCACCTTCATGCAGATGTTGATGAAGCGCGCGTCGAGCCGCTGCCGGCGCGCGAGCGCCTCGTCGCCGTAGAGCTGGTTGATGCGCGCCACCGAGGTCATGTCGAACAGCCGGCGTTCGTTTTCCGGGAGGTCGTGCAGCGCGCGGTAGAACTCGCCGGGCCCGAGGAAGAAGCCGCCCTGCAGCAGCGGGCCGTCCGCGCCTGCAGTTGGCCCGGCGGCGCGCCGCCGGATCACGCCCGCCTGGTAGAGGGTCATCAGGCCCCAGCTGAACATTTCGCTGGACGCGAACAGTCCCTCGCGGAACGCGCCGCGGCCGCCCTCGCGGTCGATCAGCGCCGCCTGCCGGCCGAGGTCCAGCCGTTCCAACGCCATGGCGAACGATGCAGGATCGGCGTGGCGCTGCCGTATCCAATACGCGACCGCATCGCCGAGCGAGCCGATGCCAAGCTGCAGCGTGCCGCCGTCCTTCACCAGCGCGGCGGCGTGGATGCCGATGGCGTGGTCGGCCGGCTCCACCGCCGGGTTCGGCGCGCAGAACAGCGGATGCTCCCATTGCGGCTCATCCACCAGCACGTCGAAGTAATCCGCGCCGACTTCGGCGTCGTTCACCATGAACGGCAGGTTGCGATTTACCAAACCTGCAACCACGCAAGGCTTGCCGTCTTCGCGCATGGCGCGCACGACGTCCAGCGTGAGGTCCGGGTTGCAGCTCAGGCTGTAGCGGCCGCCGCGCTCAGCGACCATCACCAGCACCGCATTGACGCCGCGCGAACGCATGTCGCGCGCGACGTGCGTGTAGTTGCTGCTGATGTAGCTCTGCTGCGCGGCCGGCACGCCGAGCATCGCGCCGGGCCGGAAATAGAACTCGCACAGCTCGATGTTCGGCGGCAGGCCGCCCGCGCGCAGGTCTCGCAGGTAATCGAGTCCGGGCACGCCCGCAAAGGCGCGGCGCGCGTAGGGCTCGAGGAAGCGGCGCTCCAGATCGCTCCCGGACTGCGGCACTTCCAGCGACAGCGCGGTGATGATGGACAACTGCAGCCGCGGCTTCGCCTTGACCCGCTGATACAGCGCGTTGAGCAGCGGCACCGGCTTGCCCAATCCCAGCGGCGTGCCGCAGACGACGCGGTCGCCCGTGCGCGAAAGAATGGCGTCTACCGCGGCTTCCAGATCCCGCATCGGGGCCGCCTAGCGCGGCAGCCGGCACTCGAGCTCGCGCAGGCGCTGCTCGAGTTCCAGCATGCGCTCGCGGTAGGCGAGCAGCAACGCGAGGCTCGCGGGCGGCAATTCGAAATCGGCGCGCAGCCGCGCCGCGACGCGCGCCAGCGAAAGCGCGCTCTCGGGAAACGCCCATTCCTCGATGGCTTTGCCCGCGGGCACGAACACGCCGTGCTCCACCAGTTCGACGATTTCCGCGCGCGTCAGGCCCGAGGCGGATTCGAATTCGGCGAAGACGATCAGTTCGTAGTCCACGGTGGCCTCACTTGGGGAAGTGGCTGCGCGGATCGAATTTCGACGCGGCGCGCAGGTCCTCGAACAGTTTGCGTTCCTGCTCCGACAGCGTGCCGGGCATGGCGATGCCGAGCACGGCGTACAGGTCGCCCGCGGCGCCCTGCGGATTGGGCATGCCCTTGCCGGTGAGCCGCAGCCGCTGGCCGCCCTTGGAGCCCGCCGGAATTTTCAGCGCCACGCGGCCGGTGAGCGTCGGGATTTCGATTTCCGCGCCGAGCGCGGCTTCCCAGGGCGCGACCGGCACGTCCAGGTAGAAATCGCGCCCGCTGACGCGGAACAGCGGGTGCGGCCGCAGCGCGATGTTGAGGTAGAGGTCGCCCGCGCGCCCGCCGTTGACGCCCGCGCCGCCCTTGCCGCGCAGCCGGAGCTTCTGGCCGTCGGTGACGCCGGGCGGGATGCGCGCCTTGATGTTGATGGGCGAGCGCTCGATGCGGCCGTCGTCGCCGACCTTGCGCACCGAGAGATCGAGCGCGACCTCGGTGCCGCGCATCGCCTCGTCGAGGCCGAGCTGCACCGCGACTTCGTAGTCCTCGCCGGGGAGCGGGATGTCGCCGCGCTGGAAGCCGGCACCGCCGCGCCGGCCGAACGAGGCGAACAGGTCCGACAGGTCGATGCCGCCGAGATCCTCCGCGCCGCCGCCGCTGTAGCGTTCCTGCCAGTCCGGCGGCGGCCGGAATTCCTGCCCGGGATCGATGTTGCCCAGGCCGTCGTAGGCGGCGCGCTTTTCCTTGTCCTTGAGCGTCTCATAGGCTTCAGCCACTTCTTGGAAGCGCTCCTTGGCGTTGGCTTCCTTGGAGACGTCGGGGTGGTACTTGCGCGCGAGCTTGCGGTAGGCCTTCTTGATGTCCTCGTCGCTCGCGCCTTTGGCGACGCCCAGGGTGGCGTAGTAGTCCTTGTATTTCATTCGCCCTTTGATTATGGGGGCGGCATCCCGCTTTTCCTAGGGTGAACCGGCTATTGCGCAAACCGGCGCGCCGCGCAAGTATGTCGCGCAGCCGACCGCAGGAGGCGGGCATGGATTCCAAGGCGCTGGACCGTACTCTCGACGAGGGTACGGCGTACAACCGCAAGCCCTCGCAGCACCGGGCCGAACTCACCGAGGTCGGACGCGGCACGCCCATGGGCGAATTGCTGCGGCGCTACTGGCATCCGGTGGGGCTGAGCAGCCACGCCACCGGCACGCCGCGCGAAGTGCGCATGCTGGGCGAGGACCTGGTGCTGTTCCGCGACGGCGCCGGCCGCGCGGGCCTGGTCTGGTCCCGCTGCTGCCACCGCGGCACCACGCTCTACTACGGCAGGGTCGAAGAGCGCGGCATCCGCTGCTGCTA
>CAZPNH010000149.1:0-5533 GCA_964587635.1 uncultured Bordetella sp. | reverse complement strand
CTCCGGCGCCACCACCAGCAGCGGCGGCGGCAGCGGGGCGGTCAACAACTCGACTTCGCTTATCTCCACCCGCTCGATCAACAAGTTCTGGGAAACGATGGTCGCCAACGTCAAGGATCTCCTGCGTGAGACCGACAAGATCATCCCGGCGGCGAACCAGACCGGTGCAGCTGCGCCCGCTGCTGCGGCCGCAGCAGCCGCAGCAGCCGCCCCCGGTGCACCGGCAGCACCGGCCGCGGCGCCGGCGGCACAGTCCTCGGCCGAATTCCGCGAAGCCGCCTCGGTGATCGCCAACGCCGAAACCGGCATTCTCAGCATCCGCGCAACCTCGCGCCAGCACGAAAAAGTCCAGGAATTCCTCGACCAGGTGATGTCGAGCGCGCGGCGCCAGGTACTGATCGAGGCCACGGTCGCGGAAGTCCAGCTCAACAACCAGTACCAGCGCGGCATCGACTGGCAGCGCTTGGTCGGTGGCGCTGGTTTCGGCTTTGCGCAGGCCTCCGGCGCGACACCTGCCGGCGTGAACACCAATGCGTTCACGCTAAGCTTCGCGAGCGGCCCGGGATTGGGCATTGCCGGTGCCATCAAGCTGCTCGAATCCTTCGGCGACGTGCGGGTGCTGTCCAGCCCGAAAATCAGCGTGCTCAACAACCAGACCGCGGTGCTCAAGGTCGTGGACAACCTGGTGTACTTCACCATCCAGGCGAACACCACGGTCGCAGCCAACAGCCCGGCGATTACGACGTTCACCACCACGGTCAACTCGGTGCCGGTCGGCTTCATCATGGCGGTGGTGCCGCAAATCAGCGAAGGCGACACCGTGCTGCTGAACATCCGGCCGACCGTCTCGCGCAAGCTGACCGATGTCGCGGATCCGAATCCGTCGCTTGCCAATCCCTGCGGCGTGGGCGTGGCGAACTGCGCCACGCCGGCGATCGCCAGCCTGATTCCGGTGATCCAGACGCGCGAAATGGAATCGGTGATGCGCGTGCAAAGCGGCCAGACCGCGGTGCTCGGCGGGCTGATCCAGGATTCGGTGTCCACCACCGAGGACCAGATTCCCGGGGTGCGCTCCATTCCCGGCGTCGGCCAGTTGCTGGCGCAGCGCAAGGACCTCAACCAGAAAACCGAACTGGTCATATTCCTGCGCCCGACGGTCATCCGCGAAACGAGCATGGACGGGGATTACTCCCGCCTGCGCGACCTGATTCCCGACAGCAACTACTTCCTGAAGCCGAACCCGAGCCGGGAACCGCCCGCGCAGTAACATGAGTCTGCTGCTCGAGGCCCTGAAAAAGGCGGAAAAAGCCAAGGAAGACGCGCAGCGGCGCGCCAAAGGCGCCGACGCGGCAGCCAGCAGCCCGTTCGATCCCGATTCCACTGTCCTGGACGACGGCAAGCACGTCACCACGCGCGACGAGCTGCCCGACATTTCCGCGCCGCTGGAAATCCTGAGCGAAGACCTGCGGTCGGGCACGCAATCCAAGTCCGCGCCGCTGCAGCTCGCGCTCGCCGATGAACCACCGCCGGCGCCCGAGCCCAAGGCGCCGCCACGGCGCGAGAACCGGCGTCCCCAGGCCGAGACGCCGAACGCCGAACGCGTCACCGCGCAAAGAGTGTTCGAAGCGAAATTCAAGGAACCCAATCCCCGGCTGCCGTTCTACATCACGGTCGGCGTGCTGAGCGTATTCGCGGTCGGCACAGTGATCTATTTCTGGATGCAGCTGCGCCCCCCGCCTTCGCTCGTAAATCCAAATCCGGTCCACGCGGCCGATGAAAAACCGGTCGGCCCCGCCGCAGTGCCGGCGACGGCTCCCGCAGCGAATGCGGGACAACCAGCAGCGCCTGCGCCAAGCGCGATCCCCGGCCTGCCGACCGCGCCCGTCGCAAATGCCACGATCCCTGCCCCCGCCCCCGGGGCGGCAGCGCCTGTTGTCGCCCCGCCCGTCGTCGCAACCGCGCCTGCGCGGGCAGCACCCGCGGCAGCCGCTGCCCGGTCGCCCAGAGGCAAGCCTGCGGCGACCGCGAACAACGATGACCGGCCGCTGACGATCAACCGCGGTGGACCGCAGATCCACCCGCAGGTGAGCAGCGGTTACGCCGCCTACCAGGCGGGCGACCTGACGAAGGCGCGCAGCGAATACCTCACGGCGCTGCGCGACGAACCGGCCAACCGGGACGCGCTGCTCGGCCTCGCTGCCGTCGAAATGCGTGCCCAGCGCTACGATCTCGCCGATGGTTACTACCAGCGCGTGCTGCAGGCCGATCCGCGTGACCCCCACGCGCAGGCCGGCATGCTTGCGCTGCGCAGCCAGCAACTCGATCCGGTCCAGGTCGAAAGCCGCGTCAAGACGCTGCTTGCCGCCAACCGGGAATCGAACGTGCTTTATTTCACGCTCGGCAACCAGTACGCGCAGCAGGGCCGCTGGGCCGAGGCGCAACAGGCGTATTTCAAGGCCTTTGCGACGGATCCCGACAACCCTGATTTCGCCTTCAACCTCGGGGTGAGCCTCGACCAGCTGCGCCAGCCGAAACTGGCCCTGGAATACTACCGGCGCGCGCTGACGCTGGCTGAAAAGCGCAACGCCGACTTCAACCTGGACGGCGCGCGCACGCGCGTGCAGCAGCTCTCGCACTGACATTTTTTTGCAGTGCGGCGCCGCGGCGCGCCGGGTATCATTGAGGCTGGATGAATTCGCCCACAAATCCGCAGGCAAAGCGGCACATCGGCCAGATCCTGATCGACCAGGGCATCCTCACGGAAGACCAGCTGAGGATCGCGCTGCTCGAGCAGATGAAGTCGCACCTGCCCGTGGGTCGGCTGCTGGTGCAGCTCGGCTTCGTGTCGGAAGCGACGCTGCGCGACGCCTTGTCCGAGAAGCTCGGCCTGCAGTCGGTCGACCTCGCGCACATCATCGTCGACCCGGCGGCCCTGAAGATGCTGCCCAGGGAGCTGGCGCGGCGCTATCGCATGTTCCCGGTGGCGCTCGACCGCCAGGCGAAGAAATTCATCGTCGCGCTCGCCGACACCAACAACATCGTCGCGGTGGACCAGCTGCGCGCGCACCTCAAGGGCGACCTCGAGGTCGAGCTGCGCCTGGCGGGCGACTCGGAGATCGAGCGCGCGATCGAGCACTACTACGGCCACGAGTTCTCGATCGACGGCATCCTGCGCGAAATCGAAACCGGCGAGGTGGACTACACCTCGATATCCGAGGGCGACGAATACAGCCAGCCGGTGGTGCGCCTCATCTCGGCGCTGCTCGCCGATGCGGTCGAGCGCAGCGCGTCGGACATCCACTTCGAGCCGGAACAGAACTTCCTGCGGATCCGCTACCGCATCGACGGCGTGCTGCGCCAGATCCGCAGCCTGCACAAGACCTACTGGCCGGCGATGGCCGTGCGGCTGAAGGTGATGGCGAAAATGAACATCGCCGAGACGCGCGCGCCGCAGGACGGCCGCATCTCGGCGACGATGGCCGGGCGCGTGATCGATTTCCGCGTCGCGAGCCTGCCCACCACGCATGGCGAGAACGTCGTGCTGCGGATCCTCGACCGGCAGAAGGGCATCGTGCCGCTCGACCGGCTCAACATGGAAGAGTCCCAGCTCGAGCTGCTCAAGCGCATGATCGCGCGGCCGGAAGGCATCATCATGGTCACCGGCCCGACCGGCAGCGGCAAGACGACCACCCTCTACTCGATCCTGAATCACATCAATTCCGATGCCGTCAACATCATGACGCTTGAGGACCCGGTCGAGTATCCGATGACGCTGATCCGCCAGACCTCGGTCGCGGAGGCGGCGAAGCTGGATTTCGCCAACGGCATCCGCGCGCTCATGCGCCAGGACCCGGACGCGATCCTGGTCGGCGAAGTGCGCGACGAGGAAACTGCCGAGATGGCGTTCCGCGCGGCGATGACCGGGCATCAGGTCTACACGACCCTGCACACGAATTCCGCCGTCGGCGCGATCCCGCGCCTGCTCGACATCGGCATCGTGCCGGACATCATGGCGGGCAACATCATCGGCATCATCGCGCAGCGCCTGGTGCGCAAGCTCTGCCGCACCTGCCGCCAGTCCTACGATCCCGACGTGAAGGAAAGACGCCTGCTCGGCATCACGCCGACCGAACCGGCGGCGCTGTTCCGCTCCGTGGGCTGCGAGCAGTGCGACTACCAGGGCTACCGCGGCCGCGTCGGCATCATGGAGATCCTGAAAATGGACGCCGCGATCGACGAACTGGTTGCGCGCCGCGCCACGGCGCGCGAGATCCTCACCGCGGCGCGCGCGAAGGGATTCAAGCCGCTCGCCGATGACGGCATCCGGCTGGTGAGGAGCGGCGTGACGAGCGTGGACGAGCTCATGCGCGTCGCCGACCTGACCGACCGCATGGCATGACTCGGTACAGGGGAAAACATCCCCCCGTACCCCCCCGGTGCCTCCGGTAACCTAGTGCCATGCCGCTATATACCTACAAGGCAATCGACGCCAACGGCAAGCCGGTGATCGGCCGCGTCGACGCCGGCAACGTGTTCGACCTCGAGCAGCGCCTCGCGCGCATGGGGCTCGACCTGGTCACGGGGGCTCAGAGCGCGCAGAAATCGCGGCTGATCGGCGGCTCCAAGGTCAAGCGCCAGGATCTGATCAATTTCTGCTTCCATCTCGAGCAGCTCGCGAGCGCCGGGGTGCCGATCGTCGAAGGGCTGATCGATCTGCGCGAAAGCGTCGAGAACCTGCGCTTTCGCGAGGTCGTCGGCGGCCTGGTCGAGACCATCGAGGGCGGCAAGAGCCTGTCGCAGGCGCTCGCCGACTACCCCGAGGTGTTCGGCAAGGTCATCGTCAGCCTGATCCGGTCGGGCGAGCAGACGGGGCGGCTCTCCGAGGTCCTCAAGAGCCTCGCCGAGACCCTCAAATGGGAGGATGAACTCGCCGCGCAGACCAAGAAGATCCTGCTCTACCCGGCGTTCGTCGGCAGCATCGTGATCATGGTCACCATGTTCCTCATGATCTACCTCGTGCCGCAGATGGTCGGGTTCATCAGGAACATGGGTCAGGACATCCCGCTGCAGACGCGGATCCTGATCCATGTCTCGGATTTTTTCGTCGGCTACTGGTGGGCAGTCGTCGCGACGCCGTTCGCTCTATGGTTCGGCATCAAGGCCGCCGCCAAGGCGAACCCGGCCATCGCCTACGCGCTCGACGATCTCAAGCTGCGCATTCCGTACGTAGGCCCGATCCTGCGCAAGATCATCCTGTCCCGTTTCGCCTCGAGCTTCGCGATGATGTACCGCTCCGGCATCACGGTGCTCGACGCGATACGCTCGTCGGAAGAGATCGTCGGCAACCGGCCGCTCGAGAACGCATTGCGCGCCGCGGGCCAGCAGATCGCCGAAGGCAAGGGCCTCTCCGCGGCATTCACCGACGTCGGGCTGTTTCCGCCGCTGGTCATCCGCATGCTCAGAATCGGCGAGAATACCGGCGCGCTCGACCGGGCGTTGCTCAACGTAAGCTATTTCTACAATCGCGAAGTCA
>CAZPNH010000148.1:0-5535 GCA_964587635.1 uncultured Bordetella sp. | reverse complement strand
CGGCCTGTGCGCCCGCGATGGCGTCGCGCGCGTGCTCGATTTCCTCGCGCGCTATCGCGCCGTCGGCGGAGGCCTGCTCGCGCCGCGCCAGGTCCTGCTGCGCGCGCCCGAGTTCGGTTTCGCGCTGCGTCGCCGTGGCGCCCAGCTGGCCGTCGGTGGCGAACAGCACGCGCACCTGGCGCACCGCGCGCGCGAGGTTGGCCTCGGCCTGCTCCAGCGCCACGCGCGCGTCGGCCTGGTCCAGGCGCACCAGCTCGTCGCCCGCCTTGACGAAATCGGTGTCGTCGGCGCGCACCGCGACCACGGTGCCCGCGGCCTGGGGCGTCACCTGCACCACGTTGCCGCCGACGTAGGCGTCGTCGGTCGTCTCGGCCCACTGGCCGGCGAGCCACCACCAGCCGGCCCAGATCGCGCAGCCGACCACGAACACCATGAGGATGAGGGCGAGCGCGACCTTGCGCTTGCGGTTTGGATCCGTCGCTTCCTGTTGCATGCTCAAGTCCTTCCTGCGTAGCCGCCGCCCAGCGCGCGCGCCAGGCCGATCGCCGCTTCCAGGCGGCGCGCTTTCAGTTCGGCCGCGAGGCCGCGCTGCGCGGTGAGTTGGCTTTCGGCGCCGATGACGGCGAGGTAACTGGAGAGTCCCGCCTTGTAGCGGGAGAGGGCGAGCTCGTAGGCCGAGCGCGCGGCCGCGAGGCCTGAGGCGACTTCGGCCTCCTGGCGTTCGATGGAGCGCCAGGCTGCGACCTGGTCGGCCACATCGCGCAGCGCGTCGGCCAGCGCCTGGTTGTACTGCTCGGCCGCGGCGTCGTAGTCAGCGTTCTTCGCGCCCAGGTTGCCGCGCAGCTTGCCGCCGTCGAAGATGGGCAGGCTGAGCGCGGGGCCGGCGCCCAGCGTGCGGCTGCCGGTTTCGAGGAATTTCGACCACGTGATGGACTGCAGGCCGATGAAGGCGACCAGGTTCAGGTTGGGATAGAACTCGGCGCGCGCGTGGTCGATGTCGCGCGCGGCGGCTTCGACGCGCCAGCGACTGGCGACGATGTCGGGGCGGCGGCCGAGCAGGTCCGCGGGCAGCTGCGACGGCAGCGCGAAGACCGCGCCGGCGCCCGGTTTCGGCCGCGCGAGCGCGAGCCCGCGGTCCGGGCCCTGGCCGAGCAGCGCGGCGATCTGGTTGCGCGACAGCGCGATGGATTCCTCGAGCTGGGCGATGCGCTGGCGCGTCTCGGGCGGCGTGCCTTCGGCCTGCCTGAGCTCGACGCGCGAATCGAGGCCCGCCCGCAGGCGGTCCTGGACCAGTTTCAACTGGCGCTCGCGCTGCGCGAGCAGGTCGCGCGCGAGGTCGAGCTGGTCGTAGGTCCTTGCCAGCTGCACGTAGGCGAGGGCGACCGCGCTCGAGAGCATGAGCGCCGCGGCGCGCGCGTCGGCTTCTGCCGCTTTCGCCTGGCCCAGCGCCGCGGCATGCGCGGCGGCGTTGCGGCCCCAGAAATCGAAGTCGTAGGAAAAGTTGAGCATGGCCTGGTTCTGCCAGATCCAGCTGCCGGCGAGCGGCTTCGGGTAGATGCTGTTGCCCGAGATGCGCTGCCGCGAGGCGCCCGCGTCCAGGGTCGCCTGCGGCCCGAGCGCCGCGCCGGCGGCTTCGGCGAGCGCGACCGCGCGGTCCACGCGCGTTTGCGCCAGCCGCACCGTTGGACTCGCCGAGAGCGCTTCCGCGATCAGCGCGTCGAGTTGCGGATCGCCGAGCGTTTTCCACCATTCTTCCGCGGGCCAGGCGCCGGGTTCGATCGGCACCGCGGCGAGCGAATCGGCGGTCTTCAGCTGCAACGCCTCGATGGGCTTGGAATGCGTGATGAGCCCATCGCTGCTGGCGCAGCCTGCATTTGCCAGAACGACGAGCAGGACAACGGGAATAAGGACAAGCCGGTTCATGGCGCGTTGGCGATCAGTCGTTTCAGGAAAGATATCAGCAGGCGCGCTTCGGCCTTGCTGAAACCGCGCAGGAAGCGGTCGAAGACGCCGATCGCCACGGTGCCGATGCGCGGCACCGCCGCGCGCCCCGCCGGCGTCAGTTCGATGCGCACGTTGCGCCGGTCCTTGGCGCTGCGCACGCGGCGCACGAAGCTTTTCTTCTCCAGGCGGTCGATCAGGCGCGTCATCGCGCCGGGATCGTACTGCAGCGCGCGGCAGAACTCGGCGGCGTGCGAGCCGTCGCCGTGCGACAGCTTGAACATGATGATGGCCTGCGGGCCGGTGATGCCGTGCGGCGCCAGTTCGCGGTCCATCGCGTCGAGCAGCGCGCGGCGCACGTGGCCGATCAGGTAGCCGAGCGTCTCCTGCGGGTGCATGTCCTGCGCGTCCTTGGGGCGGGCCATGGCGGAATATTATTTGCCTAGGCAATCATTGTCAAGGCAACGGTTGTTCCGGCGCTGCGGGTAGACTCGGACTTTCAGGGAGGGAGACATGAAGAGATTTCTGCTGCTGTCCGGCGTGCTGGCGCTGCTCGCCGCCTGCTCGGCAAGCCCCGAGCGCCCGCAGGCCGCGGGCGTGCCGCAATTCAGGGTCGATCCGTTCTGGCCGAAGCCGCTGCCGGGCAACTGGATGCTCGGCCAGGTGGCCGGCATCGCCGTCGACAGGAACGACAACATCTGGATCGTGCACCGGCCCTCGACCCTGCTGGACGACGAGAAGGGCGCGCAGCTCAACCCGCCGGCGACCAAGTGCTGCACGGCCGCGCCGCCGGTGCTGCAGTTCGACCAGGCCGGCAACCTGCTGCGCAGCTGGGGCGGGCCGGGGCAGGGCTACGACTGGTTCGAGAGCGAGCACGGCATCTTCGTCGACAACGACGGCAACGTCTGGGTCGGCGGCAACAGCCCGAAGGACCACCACCTCGTCAAGTTCACCGCCGACGGCAAATTCCTCATGCAGCTCGGCAAGCCGGGCAAGTCGGAAGGCTCCAACAGCCCGACGCAGCTCGGCCGGCCGGCGCACATGCAGGTCGACGCCGCGGCGAACGAGCTGTACGTCGCCGACGGCTACGGCAACCGGCGCATCGTGGTGTTCGACGCCGGCACGCTCGCCTACAAGCGCCACTGGGGCGCCTACGGCGACCGGCCGAACGACGACAAGCTGCCGGCCTACGACCCGAAGGGCCCCCTGATGCGTTCCTTCAGCAGCCCGGTGCATTGCGTGCGCTTCTCGAACGACGGCCTGGTGTACGTCTGCGACCGCGCCAACGACCGCATCCAGGTGTTCGAGAAGAGCGGCAAGTTCGTGAAGGAATTCCGCATCGAACCCGAGACGCTGCAGAACGGCTCCGTCTGGGACCTGGTGCTGTCGGAGGACCGCGAGCAGAAGTACCTCATCGTCGCCAACGGCGCCGACGGCCACCTGCTGGTCGTCGACCGCCAGAGCGGCCAGGTGCTCTCCACCTTCAGCCGTCCCGGCAGAATGGCGGGCGAGCTGAAATGGGTGCACAACCTCGCCATCGATTCGAAGGGCAACGTCTACACGGCGGAAGTGGGATACGGACGGCGGGCGCAGAAGTTCGTCCGGCAACCCTGAACATGTTCGCCGGCAAAGTCATCGCCATCACCGGCGCCTCCGAGGGCATCGGCGCCGAACTCGCGCGCCAGCTCTCGGGCAAGGGCGTCTGGCTCGCGCTCGCGGCGCGCAATGTCGAGAAGCTCGAGCAAGCCGCCGCCGAGTGCCGCGCGCTGGGCGCCGAGGCGATCGCCATCCGCTGCGACGTGAGTTCCGAAGCCGACTGCCGCAATTTCATCGAGGAAACCGCGCGCAAGTACAGCTCGCTCGACATCCTCGTCAACAACGCCGGCGTCTCCGGCCACGCGCCGTTCGAGGAAGTGACCGACTTCGGCTGGTACGAGGACATGATGCGCGTGAACTACATGGGCAGCCTCTACTGCACGCGCTACGCGCTGCCGCACCTGAAGAAGCGCCGCGGCCAGATCGTCGCCATCTCCAGCCTCGCCGGCAAGGTCGGCATTCCCGGCCGCACCGCCTACAGCCCCACCAAAGCCGCGCAAGCCCTGTTCTTCGAAGCCCTGCGCCTCGAAGTGCAGGCGAGCGGCGTGGACATCACCATCGTCTACCCCGGGGTTGTCGCCACCAACATCCGCCTGCACGGCTACGGCCCCGACGGCCGGGCCGCCGGCAAGAGCGGCTTGAAGGAAGACAACGCCATGCCGGTGGAGGAGTGCGCCCGCCAGATCATCGCCGCGACGCACGCAAGGCAGCGCGAACTGGTGATGACCCTTCAGGGCAAGATCGGTCTCTGGATGAAGCTTGCGTTCCCGAAGGTCGTGGACCGGATGGTGCTGAAGGCTCTCAAGAAGAACCCCGAAGAGAGCTGAGCGCGGGTATTGGATGGATCGATTGTTCTTCGCGCTCGGCAGTCTCTCCGGATTCATCGGCGTGGCGCTGGGCGCGTTCACGGCGCATGCGCTCAAGAACAGCCTGGATGCCGATCTGCTGGCGATCTTCGAGGTCGGGGTGCGCTACCAGATGTACCACGCGTTCGCGCTGCTGGCGGTCGGATGGGCGCAGACGCGGTGGCCGGGCAAGGTTCTTACCGCGAGCGGATGGTTGTTCGTGGCAGGGACAGCGATTTTTTCGGGAAGTCTTTACGTTCTGAGCCTGAGCGGAGTGCGCTGGCTCGGGGCGATCACGCCCATCGGCGGGTTGGCGCTGCTCGCCGGATGGATGTGCCTCGCCTGGGCGGTCTGGAAACGGTAGAGGCCGGGTTCAGGCCAGAGATTTCAGCACGATCTCGCCGACGTCCTTCGACAGGTCCGCGGCATCGCGGATGCGCTCCAGCTGCGCCTTTGCCTTCGATTTTCTCCCGCTGTCGAATTTTTTCCACCGGTCAAAACCGCGCGCGATGCGCGCCGCGACCTGCGGATTGAGCTTGTCGAGCGCGAGCACCTGGTCGGCGAGGAAGGCATAGCCCGCGCCGTCGGCCGCGTGGAAGCGCACGTGGTTGACCGAGAACGCGCGGATCAGCGAATACACCTTGTTCGGCACCTTGATGTCGAACGCGGGGTGCACGAGCAGTTCCTGCACGCGCGCGAGCGTGCCGGGCAGGCGCGAGCCCGCCTGCACCGCGAGCCACTTGTCCACGATGAGCGGTTCGTCCTTCCAGCGGTCGTAGAAAGAGTCAAGCGCGAGGGCGCGTTGCGACGCATTTGTACTATTGGCGAGCGCGGTCAGGGCCGCGGACTGCTCCGTCATGTTGTCCGACTGGCCGAACTGCTCGTAGCACAGCGCCACGACGTCGCCGGTCTCCAGCTCCATGAGATAGGAGAGCGCCAGGTTCCTGAGCGCGCGCTTGCCCGACGCCGCCGCGTCCGGCGAGTAGGGGCCGGCGATCTTGAGCGAGCGGTACAGGCCGAGGAATTCGTCCTTGAAATGGGCGGCCAGCGCGCGGCGCAGCGCGTCGCGCAACGCGTCCAGTGCGTCCGGGTCGACGACGTCCATTTGCTCCGCGAGAAAGGTCTCCGAGGGCAGGGCCAGCACTTCGGCGAC
>CAZPNH010000147.1:0-5546 GCA_964587635.1 uncultured Bordetella sp. | reverse complement strand
GCTACGACGCCGGCTGCACCACCTCCTGGTGCACCGCGCTCTTGTGGATCGTGCCCGCGCAGGTGGCGGGCACCTACAAGCTGCCGCAGGGCGAACTCAGCATCCGGCAGCAATTCCAGGAAATCGCCGGCACGCTGAGCAAGGAAGGCAAGACCTTCGTCATCGCCGGCAAGGTGGTCGGCGAGGAGCTGTACTTCACCGCGGGTGGGCGCGCCTACCACGGCAGGATGAACGGCAAGCAGCTGGAGCTGCGCTGAAGCCGTCGTCCCCGCGAAGGCGGGGATCCAGTTTTTCGCCTATTTGATCGCTTCCTGGTGTGAAGCGAAGATGTTGTCGCGGTGGACCGGCCCGCCCTGCAGCGCCGCGATCCATGTATCGGTGTCCATCACCGCCGCGAAGCGCGACTGGAACACCACCATGAACACGCGGTGCGTCTCTTCCGCGGTGGTGCGCCCCGCGCGGTTGGCGTAGGGCAGCGAGCCGGTCGCATCCTGCAGCACTTCCACCGCGAGGCCCGCGTGCAGCGCGTGGTTCACGGTCGAGTCCACGCAGTTGTGGGTCATGTAGCCGACGACGCTCAGCGTGTCGATGGAATTCTTTGCCAGCCAGTCCGCGAGGTCGGTGCCGGGGTAGCAGCTGGGCAGCTTCTTCTCGATCAGGTGGTCGCGCTTCCTGCGCGCCACCGACTCGTGCAGCTCGTACATGGGCGTGTCGCGCGCGAAGATGGGCGCGCCCGGCGGCGCGAACTGCTGCACCACCACGATGGGCACGCCCGCCGCGGCGGCGGCGTCCATGGCGCGGCCGATGTTGGCCAGCGATGTTTTCGGATCCGGATATTCGATGCGCAGCTTGCCGGAGAAGTATTCGTTCTGCGCGTCGATGACGATGAGCGCGCGGCGCGGTGAGGACGGCATGTTTCGCTCCTTGCTTTGATTTGCCGAATATTCTCACGCATACTTGCCGCGCCGCCATCGTTTTGGGAGGAACCATGCGCACGCAACTCGCCTGTTTCACTGCCGCACTTTTTCTGACCGCCGCCGCGTTCGCCGCGGATCCGCTGCCCGCCGCCAGGCCGCAGTCGGTCGGCATGTCCGCCGAGCGGCTCGCGCGCATCGGCGAGGTGCTGCGCGCCGACATCGACAAGGGCCGCCTGCCGGGCGCCGTGATCGCGGTGGCGCGGCGCGGCAAGCTGGTCTACTTCCAGGCCTTCGGCTTCCTCGACAAGGACGCCGGCACGAAGATGACCACCGACGCCATCTTCAGCATCGCCTCCATGACCAAGCCCATGGTGGCCGTCGGCGGGCTGCAGCTCTACGAGCGCGGCCTCGTGCAGATCGACGATCCGGTCTCCACTTACCTGCCGCAGTTCGGCAAGCAGCAGGTGGCGGTACTGAAGCCCGGCGGCGACGGCTACGACACCGTGCCGGCGCTGCGCCAGCCGACCATCATGGACCTGATGCGCCACACCTCCGGCATCATCTACGGCGGGCGCGGCACGACGGCCGTGCACAAGCTCTATCCCGGAGGATCGTCGTCGGTGGGCGGCATGACCAGCGACGAAGTCATGGACAAGCTGGCCGGCCTGCCGCTGCTGCACCAGCCGGGCTCGACCTGGGACTACGGCTTCGGCCTCGACGTCCTGGGCGTGGTGATCGAGAAAGTCTCCGGGCAATCCCTCGGCCAGTACCTGGACGCGCAGCTCTGGAAGCCGCTCGGCATGAAAGACACGGGCTTCTTCGTGCCGGCGGACAAGACCAAGCGCTACGCCAGGGGTTTCGCCAACGATCCGGACACCGGCAAGCCGCAGTTCGTGCTGGATCTCTCCAAGCCGCTCAAGTTCGAGTGCGGCGGCGGCTGCGCGGCCTCCACCGCGTCCGACTACCTGCGCTTCGCGCAGATGCTGCTGAACGGCGGGCAGTTAAACGGTAAACGCGTGCTCGGCCGCAAGACCGTGGACTACATGCTCTCCAACCAGCTCGCGCCCGGCGTCGTGAACCTCATCGGCAATGCGGACCCCACGCGCGCCGACATGGGCTTCGGCCTGGGCCTCGCGGTGCAGACCACGCCGGGCATCGTGCGCACGGCGGGCTCGGTGGGCACCTTCTCCTGGCCGGGCGCCTACGGCACCAACTGGTGGGCCGATCCGAAGGAGCAGCTCGCGGTGGTGTTCATGGCGCAGACGCCGGGCCCGATCCGCTGGCACTACCGCTACGTCATCAACGCGCTCGTCAACCAGGCGATCGTCGACTAGCGGCCGCTACTTCGCCACGGCCCGCCAGTCGGCGATGGCGCGGGCCTCGCCCGTGAGCTCGAGGATGTGCATGCCGGTATTGGCGCGATCGACGATGTAGATGTAGCCGCGCTCGTCCACCTCGACATTGTTGGTCTGGATGGCGCGCCGGTTCGCGGCGGCGGTGAAGGGCAGCTTCGCCGATTGGCCCGCCGGCGTATCGAGCACCACCGTGTCGCCGGTCATCGCCGGGATGTAGTAGCCGATCTCCCTCGGATGGAACGGGTCGCGGATGTCCACGGCGCGCACGCCCGCGTTGAAATGCGCGAAGAACATGATGCGCCCGTAGTAGACCGGCGCGAAGCTTTCGTTCGACGAGTGCGTGCCGAAGCGGCCGCCCCGCGAGCAGAAGCCGCCGCTTTTCTCCGGTACCGTCCAGTTGGCGACGCCGAAGGGCGTGGTTTCCGAGGTGACGTCCACGAACCACACCATCTGCCGCCCTTCCAGGCACTCCTTCTGTATCGCTTCGCCGGTGACGACGACGAAATCGCGCCGCTTGCCGAGCAGGTTCTTCGAGAATTCGGCGATCGGCATGCCGGGCACCGGGAAAACCGTGTGCGCGCCATGCATCGGCGGCAGGTCCAGCCGCGCGACCTGCGGCGCGAGCAGGTTCTCGGGCGTCGGTTCCTTCGGACCGTTCAGCAGCTTCGCGCGATGGACGATCTGCAGCACGCATCCCGTGTTGGTGCCGTAGCCGAAATACACGCGGTTGCCCTTCGGCCCGGTGGATATCGCGCCATGCAGCGACGTCGGCACTGGGCCGGTCGCGCCGGGTTGCTGGCCGACCAGGCCGAAATCGCGGATGAACACCGGTTTCGCCGGGTCGGACAGGTCGTAGACCTGGGTCATGCGGCCGGTGCGCCACTGCGGCTGGCCGGAGACCAGGTAGGCGATGCCGGTGTCGCATTCCCAGTAGTTCTTGTGCGTGCCCTTGAGTCCCTTGACCACGGTAGACAGCAGGGAAGGATTCGCCGGATCGGTCACGTCCCACACCTCGTGGCCCTGGTTGCCGAACACGCGCAGCATGTAGAACTTGCTTTTGTCGGCCCTCGGCAGGTCCGCGCCGCTGCACACGCGCACCATCTGCGCGCCGCCCTGCTCGGCCTTGCCCTCTTCGCCCGGGATATGCGCGAGGTACGCCGGGTTCTTCGGATCCGTCACGTCGAGGATGGACGTGCCGTTGTTTTCCATGCGGCCATTCAGGGGATTGGGCTTGACGTCCCCGTGGTGGCCGACATAAGCGATCCAGCGGCTGCCCTGCTTCTGGATCACCGGCTGGTACGCGCTGCGCATCTGCAGGTCGCTGTAGCCGACCAGCCGCATGTTGCGCGATTCCGCCTTGCCGATTTCCTGCGAGAGCGCCGCCTGCGCGAGGCATAGCGATGCCGCGACGAGCAACGAAGCGGATGCGGGTTTCATGCAGCCTTGCGGGCCGCCACGGGCGCGCGCAGCGCATCCATCGCGGCTTCGACGCCGCCGCGCGCGTGCGGGATGCCGGCTTCCGCCAGCGCGAGTTCGATGGCGCCAAGCGCGCCGAGCAGCATGGGCTCGTTGAGGTCGCCCATGTGGCCGATGCGGAATACCTTTCCCTGCAACGCGGCGAGGCCGCGGCCGAGCGCGACGCCGTAGCGTTCGGAGGCGAGCGCGCGCACGCGGTCGGCGTCATGGCCGGCCGGCACCAGCACCGCCGTGAGCGAATCCGACGCGGCATCGGCGTCGAGCGAATAGATCTCCGGGCCCCCACCGTGCGGGGAAACTGCGCCCCACGCGCGCACGCACGCTCGCGTCGCCTGCGCGAGGCGCCGGTGGCGGGCGAACACGTTCTCCAGCCCTTCCTCCTCGATCATGTCGAGCGAGGTTTCCAGGCCGTAGAAATACGGGATCGGCGCCGTGCCGCAGAAGCGCACCTGCTTGCCGTCTTCCACCATGGTGCGCCAGTCCCAGTAGCGGCGCGGGTTGCGCGCCGCAAGGCTTACCTGCCAGGCAGAAGCGTTGACAGCCGTAAAGGACATGCCCGGCGGCAGCATGAGGCCTTTCTGCGAACCGCCGACCACCAGGTCCACGCCCCATTCGTCCATGCGGAAGTCGTAGGAGGCCAGCGACGAAATCGTGTCCACCAGATACAGCGCCGGATGCTTCACGCGGTTCATCGCCGCGCGCACCTCGGCCACCGGGTGGCGCATGCCGGTCGCGGTTTCGTTCTGCACGATGAGCACGGCCTTGATGGCGTGAGACCGGTCCGCCGCGAGCCGCTCGGCCACCGCGTCCGGATCCACCTGGCGCCGCTCGGGCGCGGCCACCACCTCGACGTCCACGCCGTACTGGCGCGCGGTGGTGGACCAGTTCTCGGAGAAATAGCCCGCCTGGCACACCAGCACCTTGTCGCCGGGCGAAAAGAGGTTGGCGATGCTCGCGTCCCAGGCACCGTGGCCCGAAGCCGCGTAGGAGATGACGAAGCCCTGCTTCGTCTTCAGCACGCCCTTCAACCGCCCGAGCGAGCGGTCGCGCAGCGCGGTGAACTCAGGCCCGGTGAAATCGATCGCGGGACGCGCCATCGCCAGCAGCACCCGCTGCGGGACGTTGGTGGGTCCCGGATGCATGAAGAACTGCCAGCCCCTCGCCACGCCTGCAACGCTCATCGCCGTCTCCCTGGATCGAGACGTGATGATACCGGCGCGCCGCAGGCACCGGAACCCCCGTTACGGGGCCGGAACGCCTGTTACGCGCCGGCAACAACCGGTCTGCGGTGTACTACCGGACCCGCACGCGCTCGCCATAGGCGAGCTGGGGGCCGCGCCGGTCGATGACCTGCTCCGAGCCGTCCTCCATGCGCAGGGTCATGCGCTGCGTGGACGTGCCGGCCACCGGGCCCATCGGGTCCACGAGGTCGGCGACCTTGCCGACGCCGGCGCGCGCCGTCATGCCCGGAGGCGCGGCGTAAATCTCCCCGCCCGTGCTCGTCGTACGGACTTGGGGGCCGCTGCTGCAGGCGCCGAGCGTGGCCGCCGCGAGAACGATGAGGGGAAGCGTAAGTTTTTTCATGAAGACCTCTTCAAAGTTGGTATCCCCCGGTGAGGGAGAATTGCACAGACCAACCCGCCGCTCTGCTGCCTAGCGCACATAGCGCCTCAGGCGCGGCTGAAGATGTCTTCCGGCAACAGCGCCGAGACGGTGACGTTCGGCACGTCCACCACCTGGCTCACGCGCAGGTCCACCGCCACGCTGCACAGCACGTAGGCCTGCTCGCGCGTCCAGC
>CAZPNH010000146.1:0-5552 GCA_964587635.1 uncultured Bordetella sp. | reverse complement strand
CGGAATCATAATCCGTTTGTCCCCAGTTCGAATCTGGGATTCGCCACCATTTCCTTTTCGGTACTGTTCGGTACACTGGTCCAATGATCCGCAGTCTGCTGGTCGCCCTGTCTTTCACCTTCGCCGCCGGTAGCGCGCACGCCCAGTTCCGCACCATTCCGGCGGAGGCGAAGCGCGGCGTGATGAGCCACGTGCAGGTGATGACCGTCCTGCTCAACGGCGCGCAGGTCCAGCTCGCGCCGGGCGCGCAGATCCGCGACGGCAGGAACATGGCCATCGTTCCCGTGGCGATACCGCCCGGCGTGCTGGTCAAATACCTGCTCGACGGCCAGGGCCAGGTGACGCGCGTCTGGATCCTCTCGCCGCAGGAAGCGGCGCAGCCGGATCCGAAAAACTAGTCCGCGCGGCGTCAGCGCCTAGCCATGACGCGCAAGCTCTTCATCCGCACCTTCGGCTGCCAGATGAACGAGTACGACTCGGAGAAAATTTCCGGCGTGCTCGCCGCATCCGAAGGGCTCGCGCCCGCGGCGAACGCCGAGGACGCCGACGTCATCGTCTTCAACACCTGTTCGGTGCGCGAAAAGGCGCAGGAAAAGGTGTTCGCGGACCTCGGCCGCGTCAAGCATCTGAAGCAGGCCAAGCCTGATCTCATGATCGCGGTCGGAGGCTGCGTCGCCAGCCAGGAGGGCGGCGCCATCGTCGCGCGCGCACCCTACGTGGACGTGGTATTCGGCCCGCAGACGCTGCACCGCCTGCCCGAACTGCTGGCGCGCCGCCGTTCGAGCGGCCGTGCGCAGGTGGACGTGAGCTTTCCCGAGATCGAGAAATTCGACCACCTGCCGGCGGCCCGCGTGGAAGGGGCCGCCGCCTTCGTCTCGATCATGGAAGGCTGCAGCAAGTACTGCAGCTTCTGCGTGGTGCCCTATACGCGCGGCCCGGAAATCTCGCGCCCCTTCGACGACGTGATCGCCGAGATCGCCGGGCTCGCGGCGCAGGGCGTGAAGGAAGTGACACTGCTCGGGCAGAACGTGAACGCGTGGCGCGGCACGATTGGCGAAATGCGCGACGGCCCTGCGCAGGATTTCGCGGAATTGCTCTATTACGTGAACGAAATTCAGGGGATCGAGCGCATCCGCTATACCACCTCGCATCCGCGTGAATTCACGCAGCGCCTGATCGACGCCCACGCCGGGCTGCCGTCGCTCGCCGCCCACGTCCACCTGCCGGTGCAATCGGGCTCCGACCGGGTGCTGGCGGCGATGAAGCGCGGCTACACCTCGCTCGAATACCGCTCCATCATCCGCCGGCTGCGCAAGGCGAAGCCGGGAATCAGCGTGTCGTCGGACTTCATCGTCGGCTTTCCGGGCGAGACCGAAGCCGACTTCGCGGCGACGCTCGCGCTGGCGGACGACCTGCAGTTCGACGGCGCCTATTCCTTCCTCTACAGCCCGCGCCCGGGCACGCCCGCCGCAGAGTTGCCCGATACCACGCCGCCCGCCGAGAAGCAGGAGCGGCTGCGCCGCCTGCAGGCGCAACTCGACGCGCAGGCGCACGCTGTGAGCGAGGCCATGGTCGGCACGGTCCAGCGCGTGCTGGTCGAAGGGCCGTCGCGCAGGGACCCCGCGGAACTGGCGGGACGCACCAGCAACAACCGCACGGTGAACTTCGCCGGCCGCGGCGGCCTCGCGCGCGGCTTCGCGGACCTGAAAATCACCGCCGCGAAGCACTATTCGCTGCGCGGCGAACTTGTAGATGCCGGCTAAGCCCGTCGAGGTCCGGCTCGATCCGCTGGACAACCGGCGCCTCGCGCGGCTGTGCGGCGCGCTGGACGCGAACCTGCGCCAGATCGAAACCGCGCTGGATGTCGAAATCGCGCGGCGCGGTGCCCGCTTCTCGGTGCGCGGCGAACCCGACCGGGCGCGGCGCGCGGCGCGCGCTCTCGAAATGTTCTACGACCAGGCGGCGGACGATCTCAGCATCGACGACGTGCAGCTCGGCCTGGCCGAAATCTCCCGCAAGGATTCCCCGAAGAAGGATGAAACAGCGTCCCCGCTGCTGACGCGGCGCGCCGAGCTGCACGGCCGCACGCCGCACCAGGTGCAGTACATCGAGAGCATCCTCGCGCACGACATCACGCTGGGCGTCGGCCCGGCGGGCACCGGCAAGACCTATCTTGCGGTCGCCTGCGCGGTGGACGCGCTGGAGCGCGACCAGGTGAAGCGCATCGTGCTGGTGCGTCCCGCGGTGGAGGCCGGCGAGCGGCTCGGATTCCTTCCCGGCGACCTCGCGCAGAAAGTCGATCCCTACCTGCGGCCGCTGTACGACGCGCTCTACGACCTGGCGGGCTTCGACAAGACGGCAAAGCTCCTCGAGCGCGGCACCATCGAGCTCGCGCCGCTCGCGTACATGCGCGGGCGCACGCTGAACCACGCCTTCGTCATCCTCGACGAAGCGCAGAACACGACGCCCGAGCAGATGAAAATGTTCCTCACGCGCATCGGTTTCGGCGCCAAGGCGGTGGTCACGGGCGACGTGACGCAGATCGACCTGCAGCGCGGGCAGAAAAGCGGCCTGATCGAAGCGCGCCGCATCCTCGCCGGCGTGCGCGGCATCGCCTTCACCGACTTCACCGCCGCCGACGTCGTGCGCCACCCGCTGGTGGCGCGCATCATCGATGCCTACGAAAAAGACGCCGAAGAAAATCCGCCCCCGAAGTAGCGTGACGGTGCAGCGCACGGGCTCCGGTGCGCCGCCGGCTGGCCTGCTCAGGCGATTCGCCCTCGCGGCAGCGCCCGCTCGCACGGCAATCACCTTGCGCGTCGCGGGTGCCGCGGAAGGGAAAAGATTGAACGGGAAATTCAGGGGAAAGAACTACGCCACCAACGTTCTCTCCTTTCCCTACGGGCGCGGCAGCGGCGACATCGTGCTGTGCCATCCGGTGATCGCGAAGGAAGCGAAGCGGCAGGGCAAGAGCCTGCGCGCGCATTACGCGCATCTCGTGGTGCACGGCATATTGCATCTGCGCGGCCATGACCACCTGCGAAAAAACGACGCTTCCCGCATGGAGCGCATGGAGATCCGCATCCTGCGACGCCTCGGGTTCGAAGATCCGTACACGGTAAAATAGCGTTTCCCGCCCGCGATGACCGATCCCGCCCGACCCAGCCTGCTTGAGCGCCTCTCCGCGCTGATCCTGCGCGAGCCCGCGGACCGCGCCAGCCTGCTGCAGCTGCTGCGCTCGGCCTACCAGCGCAACCTGCTCGACGCGGACGCGCTGTCGATCGCCGAGGGCGCGCTCACCGTCTCCGAGATGCAGGTGCGCGACATCATGATCCCGCGCGCGCAGATGGACGTGATCGACGTCAACGAGCCGGTGGACAAGTTCATGCCGCAGGTGATCGGCTCTGCGCACTCGCGCTTCCCGGTGATCGGCGAGAACCGCGACGACGTGATCGGCGTGCTGCTCGCCAAGGACCTGCTGCGCCACTACGCGGGCGAGGAGCAGTTCAACGTGCGCGAGATGCTCAGGCCCGCCATCTTCGTGCCCGAATCCAAGCGCCTGAACGTGCTGCTGCGCGAGTTCCGCGCCAGCCGCAACCACATGGCGATCGTGGTCGACGAGTACGGCGGCGTGGCGGGCCTGGTGACCATCGAGGACGTGCTCGAGCAGATCGTCGGCGACATCGAGGACGAATACGACTTCGACGAGGCGAGCGACAACATCCTGCCCGAGCCGGGCGGGCGCTTCCGCGTGAAGGCGCTCACGCAGATCGCCGACTTCAACGCCGCCTTCGGCACCGATTTCTCCGACGAGGAGCACGACACGGTGGCGGGCCTGGTCATCGCGCACCTCGGGCGCCTGCCCAAGCGCGGCGAAACGCTGGCCATCGCCGGGCTCAAGTTCCAGGTGCTGCGCGCCGACAGCCGGCGGGTCTACACGCTGATCGTGGAAAAACCCAGGACGTGAGGGGACTGCCGTACGTTGCCGCGTTGCTGGCCGGCGCGACGGCGGTACTGGGGTTCTCTCCGTTCGACAATTTCCCGGCGGCGCTGGGCGCGCTGGCGGTCCTGGTCCACCTGTGGATCGACGCACCGTCGCCGCGCGCGGCCTGCAAGGTCGGCTTCTGCTTCGGTCTTGGCCTGTACGGCGCGGGCGCGTCCTGGGTCTATGTCAGCCTGTACCGCTTCGGCGGCATGCCGCTGCCGCTCGCCGGGACCGCGACGCTCGGCTGGTGCGCCTTCCTCGCGCTGTTTCCCGCGCTTGCAGGCTGGCTGCAGGCGCGCATCGCCCGCGACAGCGCGGCGCCCGTCGTGCTGCGCGCCGTGCTGCTGATCCCCGCGGCCTGGACGCTGGTCGAGTGGTCGCTCAGCTGGTTCCTCACCGGCTTTCCCTGGCTCGCGTTCGGCTACACGGCGATCGACGACGTGCTTTCCGGCTTCGCGCCCGTGGGCGGCGTGTACGCAGTCACGCTGGCGATGTCAGTGGCGGCGGGCCTCGCGTGGTGCCTCGCGCTCGGCCACGCACGCTGGCTTTGCGCAGGCGCGCTCGCCCTGCTGCTCGCCTGCGGCTACGGCCTGCGCGCCACGGCCTGGACCGCGCCCGCGGGAGAACCGCTGCGCGTCGCGCTGCTGCAAGGCAACGTGCCGCAGGAAATGAAATTCGATCCGGAACGCTATGAACGCACGCTCGATATCTACGCGCGGCTCGCGGAGGAGAGCAGCGCCCGGCTGATCGTGCTGCCCGAAACCGCCGTGCCCCGGTTTCTCGACCAGGTGGAGCCTGCGTTCCTCGAGCGCATGAAAGCGGCGGCCGTGCGCAACCAGGGCGACCTGCTGCTCGGCGTCCCGCTGCAGACCGGCCCGGGGATCTACCTGAACAGCGCCATCAGCCTGGGCGTGTCGCCGCCGGCCCGCTACGACAAGGTGCACCTCGTGCCGTTCGGCGAGTTCGTGCCGCCGGGCTTCGGCCTGATCGTGAGCACGCTCGCCATCCCGCTGGCGGATTTCTCGCGCGGCGGCACGCAGCAGCGCCCGATGCCGATCGCCGGCCAGCGCGTGGCGGTGAACATCTGCTACGAGGACGCCTACGGCGCCGAGATCATCCGCCAGCTGCCGGAGGCGACGCTGCTGGTGAACATTTCCAATGTCGCCTGGTTCGGCGACTCCATCGCGCCGGCCCAGCACCTGCAGATCGCGCGCATGCGCGCGCTCGAGACCGGCCGCAGCTACGTCACCGCCGCGAACACCGGCATCACCGCGGCGATCGGGCCCGATGGCGTAGTGCTCCTGCGCATGCAGCAGTTCGTGCGCGGGCGGATGGACTTCGAGGTACGCGGCTACAGCGGCGCCACGCCCTACGTGCGCTTCGGCGACTGGCCCGCGGTCCTGCTCGCGCTCGCGGCGCTGGCATTCGTCGCGCTGCGCGGACGCTCCCGGTAAAATTCGCGCTCGATGCTCAGCTTCCAGCAGCTCATCCTCCGCCTGAACGACTTCTGGGACCGCCGCGGCTGCGTGCTGCTGCAGCCCTACGACATGGAAATGGGCGCGGGCAC
>CAZPNH010000145.1:0-5561 GCA_964587635.1 uncultured Bordetella sp. | reverse complement strand
CGTCCTCTGCGTTCCGGTGGTCGGCCTGGTCCTGACGGACGATTTCGGGCCGCTGTTCGTCATGCTGTATGCCGCCTCGATCTTCCTCGGCGCGG
This sequence comes from uncultured Bordetella sp., assembly GCA_964587635.1. GTDB lineage: Bacteria > Pseudomonadota > Gammaproteobacteria > Burkholderiales > SG8-39 > RBG-16-66-20. Next base: position 5,466 of record CAZPNH010000145.1, on the reverse strand, counting down.
CGTTCGCGTTTGCATTTTTCGACAGGGCGGGCTACCGCCAGTGGCTGGGGGGTGCGGTGGGCGTCCTGTTCGCGGGCGCCTGGGTCTACCTCGTGACCTTCGCGCTTTACTCGCTGCCCGCGCCGCTCGCCCGGATCGCCGAGCGGCTGGCAAGCGTGCGCAATCCGTTTGCCGCGACCAACGATCAGCTGGCGGTCATCACCTGGTTTCAGGAATACGCGCCCCCGGGCGGCTACGGCCTCGGCGCAGTCCCCTGGTGCGGCGAGGTCGCGGGCGCCAGCTGCCGCGGCGTCCCCAGGCAGATCCAGAGCGATTACGTTTTCACCGCTCTCGTGGGGGTATACGGCAAGGCCGTGGCCGTGGCGCTCGTCGCCCTGCAGGCATTCTGGCTGGTGCGGGTCGTGGTTCACCACAGCCGCGCCACCCGCGGGATCGTCGCGCTTGATTCGGCAACCGCCACGCAGCAGGCCTGGCTCAGCTGGATCGCCGTCTGCTGGGTCGGCCTGACGCTGGCCCAGCTGGCGATCACGGTCGCCGGCAACCTGGGCTGGCTGCCGTTGACGGGAATCACCTTTCCCTTCGCCAGCTTTGGCGCCTGGTCGCTGCTGGCAAACACGTTTTTCCTCGGTCTTGCGATCAGCCTGCCGAGGAGGACATGACGATGCAACCCGGCCGGCGCCCATCGCTGCTGCAGCGCGCGCTCGGCGTGTTCGTCGTTTTCGCGCTGTTCCTCGCCCTGTTTCTCTGGGCGGGCAAGACACTGGTGCAGCGGCCTGTCGAAGACGTATATCTCGACGCGCACCGCCTGGCGGCGCTGCGCACCTTCGAGCGCGCCATCGTCCCGCTGAAATCCGTGCGCGACTACACAGCGCCCACCGCGGATCTGATGCGCAAGCAATTTTCTTTTTGCGCTGATCCGCTCGAACAGCCGGGACGCGAGGCGGTGTCCGCGCGCAGCCGGCGCACCAATCCCTGTGCGAACAGCCGCGCCGCGGAAGAGCTTGCCTGCCAGCTAAACGCCATCAATTCCAGGCTGGGCGAGATGAGCGGCGATCGCCTAAAGTACGGCGGGCGTGCCCTCAGCGAGCGCTATGTGGTGGATGTCGATCGCTGGATCGACAGCATTCAGACCGCCCGCGATCAACAGCGGGGGCATTCCGCCTTGGAGGGCGATACGCCGGGCAAGCACCAGGCCGTCGCCTGCCGCGATGCGCTGGCGGCCGCCCGCCAGCTGGCGGCGCATGACGGCAAGCTGCTCGGCCTGCTGGCCTGGCGCGAACACGCTTCGAAGCGCGTGGTGGCCGGCCAGTTTGCGCCCGACCAGGCGGTCAAAGTTCCGGGCAGCACTCTCGAGCAGCGTAATCCCTGGGGCGGGATTCCCGGCTGCATCTATTACGGGGACGCAAACCGGCCGGGCAAAGTCATGTTCGTCACCGACCGGCGCCAGAGCAATCGACAGGCCTGCATTGCGATGCGCCCGAAGGGAACCGACGAGAAGGACATGACGGGCGTATTCCGGAGGAGCGGCAGCGACAAACCGGAGGGCGGCGGCGCGGTGCCGGAACCGCCTGAATCGCTCGATGTGATCCTCGCGGATCTGGACAACATCCGCCTGCCCTGGAAAGATCTCTTCCGCGCGTATACGGAGAAACCGGCGGAACAGCCGCCGGCACCGCCCGCAGGCAGGGCGGAGCCGCTGCGCCGCGTGAGCGACGAGGGCAATCCGGTCGCCGTTTCTCACGGCCCCAATCAGCTGGACCGGCTCAGGTACAAGGTGGACGCCGGTTTCAACGTCCACCTCACCATCGATCCGGATGCGCAGCGCATCGTGCAGCAGACGAGCCGGTGCTACGCCGGGGATCCCGTCAGCTGCAGGCAACTCGGCCTGGCCGGCGACGAAAAGTTCAGCGGCTTGGTCGCGCAGATGTATGAAAAGGCGGCGGTGCGCATGGCGGCCGTCGCGCTGATCGACGTGGCGACGGGCAGGATCGAGGCGCTCGGCAGCGCGCATTCCGATTGCTATCGCCAGGAATTCGACGGGCCCGGACGCCGCGCGCGCGAGTGCCCCGATCTGCCGACCGCGCCGCATTACGAGCCGGACCGGCTGCTCAATCACGCCCTGTTCACGGATGCCTTGCCGGGTTCGATCGTCAAACCGATGATGGCGAGCGGCTTTCTGCACGATCCGGCTTACCGCAGGAAAATCCTCGCGGACCGTGTTTCGCCCGGGTTCCTTCGCCTCCAGGACGAATTGAAGAGCTCCGATTCGGTGGCGTTTCTCAACCGCATGTTCTGCGCCGACAAGGGGTGGGCGAACTGCGACCGGCCCCGCGACATACAGCAGGCGGCCCTGCAGTTCGGCTGGGACTCGGGCTGCCTGGATCCTTCGTTTCGCTGCGGGCGCCTCAACGTCCTGTTCGGATACCCGGACAACAGCCGCATCCGCCAGGACACCGTGCGCATGCCGCTGGGCACCTCCGTCCTGTACGGCAGGCTCCTGGTCGAACCGGCATCGCCGGAGAGGCCGGCGGATTTCCAGATGGTGCGCAATTTCGCCTTTGAACCCGCGCTTGCGGCGGCGTGCAGCCGCGGCGAGTACTACTCGGGCAGCGGCCCGAATCGAGGCTGGCGCAAATGCCATCACGGGCACCTGGTCTACATCGAGTCGGAAGGCTGGGGGCAGGGGAATGCGCGTACGACGGCACTGGGCGCCGCCGGAATGATGGCGCGGCTTGCGGCGGCGGCCAACGGACAGGCAAGCCTGCGGCTGCCGTACGTGGTGGACCGGATCAGCGATGCCAGCGCGCAGACTTTCGATCTTGCCGCGCATCAGTTTCACCTCGCCGACCCGGTCGCCGTCGAAATCCCGCAGCAGGACGCCGCGCTCATCGTACAGGGAATGCTCAGCCACAAGTCGCAAGGCACGCCCGCCGGGTCGCGCTCGGGCACCGCCTACGCCGCCTGCGCCAGGGTTTTCGACGCCGCCACCTGCAATCGCATCGACTGGGTCGCGGGCAAGACCGGAACGCCGCCCTACGGCAACGACGGCCTGACGCTGAAGGAAATCAGGCAAAAGTGCGGGCCGGCGCCGGCGGGGAAACTCGCGCGCGGCGAGGAGCAGGAGCGGTGGACCTCGTGCAGCCGCGAGCAGCCGTACAAATGGTACGTCGCGGTATTCAAGACCGATGACGGCCAGAGTGGCTTCAACAAGGCGGTTGCGGTGCTCACCGAGCGCAACTGGTACAGGTCCGGCCCGCTGGCCGGGAAAGTGCAGTCCCCGGGAGATACCGACGTGAATATCAGCGCCGAGATGGCATTCCGGATCATGGCGCGCATGCGGAGCGACCCGGGCATATGACGGATATGGAGACTTTTCTGGCGCCGTGGCCCGCAGTTCTCGTGGAGATGAAGGATTTCGTCGATCTGTGGTTTCTCGCCATGGGCAAAAAGCGCCAGGCGACGACGGTAAGGATATTCATTTCAAAAGTACTGGTGCCGCAGGCGAGCCTTCAGCCGCACGTGCGGGAGTTCAGGGCGTCGCTCGCGCGCATTCCGAATTGCCGGATCGAGCTCAAGGGCACCGAGCAGACGGCGCACAAGATCGAAATCGAATACAGGAGATGACCTCATGTCCAAGGCGACTGGTATCGGTGGAATATGGAATCGGCTCGGCTCGGCGTTCGAGCGTTCGGACATCGGCGTGGCGGGCTCGGCGTACGGGGAATCGCCCGGCGACGCCGACGCGGTGAGACCGACCGCGTCGCGCTATGCGCCCATCAAGGAGGCCGTGGAGCGCCGAGTCGGGACATTCCTGCGCCAGGACCTCGTTTCCCATCTGGAGATCGGCTTCAACGAGATATTCCTGCTCCACTACATAGAGATCGCCGCGGATTCCCAGGGCGAGGCGGCGTTGGCGCAATTCCTCCATGAGTTTTCGCCCGAAGCCCGCGTGCATTGGGTCAAGAAGCTTCTCGGGCCGGCGGTGGGCCAGCACGTGCGCGTCGACCAGTTCCTTGGCCTGGAGAGGGAGTTCCCGGCCGAGAAGCTCGCGGAGACCGATCCTTTCGAAGAAAAGCTCAACCAGGCCGCGATGCCCCTGTATCGCGTCATCCTGCACGGCCGCTGGGAGAGCGGGCTTGCGGCGGCGCAACAGGCCGCGCCATCTTCCGGCGCGGATCCGTTTGCGCCGCCGCAAGCGTCGTCACCTCCCGGCCCCCGCCTGCGCCTGGCGGTTCGGGATGCCAAATCACCGGATCCGGCCGACGGGGGCGGCAAGCGCGTGGCGGAAATCGATCGCTTCCCGGCGGTATTGGGATCCTCGGGTCACGCAGACGTCGAAATTTCCGGCTACTACGTATCCGCCAGGCATTGCACCCTGCATTGGGAGGTGCAGCAGCTCTGGCTCGTGGACCATTCCACGAACGGCACCTGGGTGGATGGCGAGCGGGTGCGCCGGGGAATTCGCGTTGCGCTGGCCAACGGCGCGGTATTGGGTTTTGGTCGCGACAAAGGCGACCGGGATCACGACCGCTATCCGGAAATCCAAGCCCTGTTCGCGGGCGATGCGGCGGCGCCGGGAGCCAGCTTCACGCCCGTGTCGCCGTCCTGCTCGACGCCGGTTGCGCCGGCTCTCGCGAGGCGGGCACCGATGCAGGCTCCCTCAGAGAACACCCCTCTTGCCGTGCTTGCCGTCGTCGACGCGACCGGCAGTCCCAAGCTGGATGTCCTAAAACTGCCCTTTACGATCGGCCGCGGATCGGCGCAGGACTATGTCGTGCCCGATGCCTGTCAGGGCGTATCGCGCGAACACTTGGTCATCGAGAAAATCGACAGCGCCGGGGCGGTGACGCTCAACAGGGCGGTTAGAAGGAACGGCACCTTCGCCGGCAACCAGGCGCTGCCGGAGCGCTTCGTCTGGCGCTTCGGCCAGGAAATCATCCTCGGCGAGAAATGGACGAGCGCGCCGGTGGTGCGGGTATCGTTGTGGCACGTGGAGCCCACGGCTTGAGCAACCAGACCACCCCGGTGCAGTTGCCGAGACAGGTCGTCGCCACGCCTACCCGCCAGCCGTGGCGGTGGCAGGGCGGACTGACCGCGGGCTACGCCTCGGAGGCTGGCAGCAGGCAGGCGCACAATCAGGATTGCTGCAGCCACGTTCCCTCGGCGGAGCGCCCCGGCTTCTGCGGCGTGGCCGACGGAGTCGGCGGCGGCGCGCACGGAGAGATTGCCAGCAGCGTCCTGCTGACGCATTGCGCGCGGGCGCCGAAGGAAACCTATCGCGATCCGGCCAAACTCGTCGACTGGCTGACCCGGGCAGATGCGCAAGTGCGCGAGGCTATCGCGCGGCGCACCGATCAGACCGGCGCCGCGACGCTGGCCGCGGCGTGGTTCCCGTCGCAGCGCACGGCGTATCTGCTCAATATCGGCGACTGCCGCGTCTACCAGTTGAAACCGCGCAAGCGGGGC
>CAZPNH010000144.1:0-5616 GCA_964587635.1 uncultured Bordetella sp. | reverse complement strand
TGACAGCAAGGCCGGGGCGTCCGGCGCCGCGGTGCGCGCGCCGCCGACGCCGCTGCGTCCGCGCTCCAGCAGCTTCCAGCCCACGCGGTGCACGCGCACACCATTGCATACCTCGTGGTCCGCGCCTTCCGGCAGCCAGGAGGTCACCACGTCCACCGGATGCCCGAGCGCGGCGAAGCGTTCGGCGAGCGCCGTCCAGCGGAAGGCGCGCGGATTGAGCCGCGGCGCATACGAGAAGGAGACGATGACCACCGGGCGCGCCACGGCTCAGGCCTCCCGCAGGCCGTAGCCCGGCGAAAATGGCGGTGGCGAACAATTTCCGTCGAGCGCGCCCACGCCCGAGCCGTCCTCCACCTTGAGCTCGTCATCGCTGAGCGAAACCAAGCGCCACACCGGCGCGCCGTAGCCGCGATGCAGGCCGGCGAAACCGCGCCGGCTGAAATGCAGGCAGCGCGCGCCCGTGCGCCCGCGCAGCAGGAACAATCCCTCATCGAGGCTGGCCGGCTCGCGTCCGGCGAGCCGCGGCACGTCGTGCGCCGCCGCCGAGCGGTAGGCATTGCGCAGTTCCGGCGCCGGCGTATAGAGGTAGCTGCCCGGATCGCGGATGACGTCCTTGCCATCCACCGCCAGCTCGAGGGCGAGCTGGTCGTTGTGCGCGTGCGCGCCCAGCGGCTCCATGCCCGATTCGCCGCAGCGGATGCTCAGCCAGAGTCTTTCCGAGCGCAGGATGTACAGGCCGAAATCCGGAAAAGCGCAACAGGCCAGGTTGTCCGTCAGCCCGGGTCCGCGCGCCAGCACGCGGGTGCGCGAGGCCGCGCCCACTTCATGCAGCGCGTCTTCCCAGGACATGCCATGCGCTTCCAGGGGCGTCTCTTCCGCGCCCGGCCGCGCATACGGCAGCGCGCGAATGGCGTCGACCAGGTGTCGATGATCGAGGTGATCTTCCCTCCCGTCGCGCAGGGCCCAGGAAAGCTTGGCGAAGCGCCCGCTGTCGTTGTCGCCGATCTGCACCACGCGGCCGTCCGGTTTGGTGACGGCCAGCGTGAAACGCGCGATGCGGTGCAGCGCTTCGAAGTGCGACGAGGAGAACGGCACCGCGCCTGCCGCCAGTGTCCGCACGCGCAAACCGTGCTGCGGGCAGATTTCCGTTTCCGGCAGCTGCGCCAGACGCTCCAGGCGCGCGCGCGGCAGCGCCAGCGCGACGGTGGTGGCGTACGTGATGACTTCGCCGGACAGCGCGTGATAGCAGGTGGAGGCCTCGAATCCGCCGCCATCCGCGTTGAACTGCCGCGCGGTCTCCTCCTCGATGCCGCGGATGCCGAACGCGAGCCAGGCGTCTGCCTCGCCGCCGTCCAGCCAGGCGCCGCAGAACACCAGGCCCGCGAGGTTCGCCAGGTAGTGGTTACCGCGGTAGCGCGGGTGCCATTCCAGGTTGGCGGCGATATGCCGGCCATGCTCCACGATTGCCGCGCGCAGTTCCGCCGCGAACGCCGCTTCGAAGCGGTGGCCCGCGCCGCGCAGCAGGTCCGCGGCGATCAGCCAGTTGGCGGCGCGGATCGCCGCTTCCATGGCGTTGACCCAGTTCACGCCCCAGCCCGGCGGATTGGCCGTTTTGAAATCGAGCACCTCCAGCTGGAACTCGCGCGCGGCGCGTTCGAGCGGCACGATTCCCGCGAGCGCGGCGAACGCAAGCTGCGGCAGGTGCTGCATGCGCGCCAGTTCCCACGGCACTTTGACGTCGACGCCGGCAACGTCGCCAAAGCGGATGTCGCGGTGCCAGGTTTTCTCGGACCAGCGGTGGCCGGATTTGAAATCCAGCTGCCAGTCGATGGGCGCATAGTCCGCGGCCGGCGCCGCACGCCCGGCGCGGACCTGCGTCCAGCCGGAGCCGAGCAAATCGAATTCGTGCCGCAGGTAATGCTCGCACCACGCTTGCAGGGAAGCGCGCATCTCTCCGGTGGTGGCGGGCGGAAGCTGAAAGAGCTGCGCCAGCGCTTCCCCCGCCGCCGCACTTTGCCTCTGTGACGGACCGCCGTGGCGCGCCAGCCACCAGCGGCGGCGCAGGCGCCAGATCGCCTCGCCCAGGATCATGCCGCGCGCGCCATTTTTTCGTTGGTCCAGCGGTGCAGGCGCGCGTACGCGCCGCGCCGGTAGGGCGTTGCGTGCGGCGAGCGCGGCGCGCCGGTTTTCTCCAGCAGGAACATCCAGTCCGCCGCCAGCGACGGCGGCAGGCGGTCGGCCATGCGCTGGTTCCACGCCGTGCGCCGCTCGCCGCGGATCAGCAGGTCCCAGCCGAAGCCGCACAGGAAGGAGCGCGGCTGGTAGGCGTTCACCGACAAGCCCGCATCGCGCAACAAGCCGAGGATTTCCCCGTAGCCGAAGAAGTTGATGTGCGGGCTCACCGCGTAGCTGTCGCGCGCCAGCCCCTCGCTGGGCGTCGCGGGAACCACCATGCGCTTGAGCGCGCGCAGCGCGGGGAACAGGCCGCTCAGCCGCAGGAACGCCTCGGCGAGCGACGCCCATTCGGGCGCGCCGTAGCCGTTCGGCAGGGTGAGCAGCAGCCGGCCGCCGTCGGCCATGCGCGCGACGGCCTGCGCGAGGAACGCCGGCGGCGATTCGACGTGCTCGATCACTTCGGAGGCGATCACCATGTCGAAACGTTCCCCCGGCGGCCAATCGCCGGCCACATACAGGCGCACGTTCGGCAGCGCGGCTTCGCGCCGCGCCGCTTCGATGGACGCGGCGTCGCTGTCCACGCCGGTGAATGCGATCGCCGGAAAGCGCCGCGCCAGCGGCGCGAGCAGGTAGGCGCCCGAGCCGCAGCCGAGATCCAGCACGCTGCGCGGTTGCCGCGCGGCGATGGCGCGCGCGGCAAAGTCGAGCCGCCGCGCAAAACCGTAGGCGTTCTCCCGCTCCATTCAGCCGGGCGCGCGCGCCGCGAGCAGGGCCAGCGGCCCGCTGCCCGGGCCGGGTTCGGCCGCCTGCAGTCCGGCCTGCGCCAGAATCTCGCGCCAGCGCTCAAGACTGTGCCGGTTGCGCGACTGGCGCAGATATTCCAGCCGGGTGCGGCTGCGCACGGCCAGCGGCAGCAGGTCGAATACGGGACGCCACCACGCGGCGTCGAAGCGTGCCTGCGCCGAGGCCTCCTCGACGCGCACCGGGTGGCGCGTATCGGGGACCGTCAGCAGCAGCCATCCACCGGGGCGCAGCACGCGCCGCAGTTCGCGCGCCTGCGCGCCGGGATCGGGCAGATACTCGAACACGCTGGAAGACACCGCTGCATCGAAGGCCGCGTCGGCGAACGGCAGTGCCGGGGAGCGCGCGGCGTCCAGCGCCGCGAATTCCAGCTTGCCGCGCGCGGGCTGCGCGCGTGCGATGTCGATCATCGCGGGCGAAACGTCGCAGCCGGTGACCGCGTATCCCTGCTCCGCCAGCGCTTGCGATATTTCTCCCGTGCCGCAGCCGAAATCGAGCACCCGCCCGGCGGGCACGCCGCGCGCGCGCAGCGCCTCGAGGAACCAGGCGATGCGCTCGTGCATGTCGCCGGCCGGCGCGTAGTTGCGCCGCCAGAGCGGCGCGCAGGCATCGAAATAGCGGGCGGCCGAAGGCGCATCGCGGCTCATGCAGGCTTGCGGCGGAACCAGAAGCTGGAGCTGTTGCGGTGGCGCGCCGCGTCGTAGGCGGGAAAAGCCTGCGCGAATTCCGCGGTAAGCGCCGTCTGCACGTGAAAGCCGGGCAGCAGCACTTCGAAATCCGGATGGCCGGCGAGCAGCGCCTGCAGCAGGTACTGCTCGTTCCAGAACATTTTGTTGGCGCCGAAGAAATGCGCCGCCGGATATTCGTAGGGCAGGTAGATGTCGTGCACGTGCACCAGCACGCCGGGCCTGAGGCGCGCCAGCACCTGCAGGAACAGGAAATTGACGTCGCTCGCGAGCTGCGAGACGTGCGAGCTGTCGATGAACAGCAGGTCGTTCTCTCCCAGCGCGTCGAACAACGCTGGCGCCACGCGCTGCGCCGGCTGCCCGAGCAGCGCGGCGTGTTCGCCTTCGCGCGCGAGCGCTTCGCGCAGCCATTGCGAGGGATAGGGTTCGATCGAGGTGAAATGCCAGTCGCCGCCGTTGGCCTTCAGCGCCCCCAGCGCGATCAGCGAGGAGAAACCGCTGCCGACCTCGATCACGCGCCGCGTGCCATGGGCGCGGATCATCGAGTGCAGCATGGCGGCGGATGAGAAACCGAAATTGTCGTTGCTGCCGTAGTAGGTGCCGGCAGCGCCGGGCGCATCGGGCCAGCGGCATTCGGCGCCGAACGCGGCCAGCCGCCCGAGCAGCGCCCGCGAGCGCTCGAGGTCGATGTCCACGCCGGGATGGTCGAGCGGCCGGCCGAAGTGCTCCGGCGGCACCTGCTCGTACCTGGGCACCGGCTGGTAGAAATGCAGGCGGATCGGGTGAAAACCGAAGCGGCGGCAGATGTCCACGCCGATGCCGGTGCGCGCGACCAGCGCGAAGATGGGCGCCAGCGGCAGCACCAGCACCGGCAGGACCACCCTCAACACGCCGCGCAGCAGCCTCTTAAGCCCCCGCAAGCTGCGCCTCGACGTCCAGGGCGATCTGCGCGGCCTGCCACTGCTGCCAGAGCGGCGCCGGCGCTTCGCCGCTGCGGATGCCGTCGAAGAACGCGATCCACTGCTCGCGCAGGCCTTTTTCCTGGCCGCCGGTGTCCAGGCCCTCGCCGCCGAGGATCTCCAGCCGGCGGAAATCGTCCAGCGTCGCGCTGCGCCCGTCCCAGAAACCTTCCAGCCGCTCTTTGGGCTGCTGGGGGGAACCGAGCGCCGTATATAGCAGCGTGGCGACGGAGCCGTCCTCGAAACCCAGCGACGCGGTGAAATTGTCATCGCGCCGCAGACCGGATTGCGATGCGGAGCCGGCCTGCGCCTGCACGCGCACATATCGGCTGCCCGCGAGGAAGCCGAACAGGTCGTACATGTGGCAGGCCTCGCCGAGATTGCGGCCGCCGCCTTCCGCGCCGTAGATCCAGCTGCCCGCGGGCAGGGCTCCGGCATTCACGCGGTAATCCAGCGCCAGCGGCGACTTGCGCCCGTGCAGCGCGCGCGCGAGCGCGCCCGCATGCGGGGAAAAGCGCCGGTTGTAGCCGGTCAGCAGCACCGGCGCCTGTCCGTTGCCGCGCGAATCAAAGAAAGCACGCAATTGCACGAGCTCTTCGCGCTTCAGCGCCAGCGGCTTTTCCACCAATACATGCTTGCCCGCCTGCAGCGCTTTGAGAGCGAGGCCGGCATGCAGGTCGTGGCGCGTGGCGATCAGCACCGCGTCCACTTCCGCATCGTCCAGCACCGCCTGGTAGTCGGACGTCGCGTAGGCGGCGCCGGTGATGCGCGCGGTTTCCTGCGCGGTGTGGCCGGTGCGGCTCATCACGGCGCGGATGGCGCAGCGGTCGGACAGCGCGGCGAGCGCCGGCAAATGCGCCAGGCGCGCGAAATTGCCCGCACCGATGAGCGCCAGCCGCACTTTGCCTGCCCCAGCCGCGCGCGCGGTTGTATTCGCAACCGTGCGCGCAGGCTCGCCTGCGGCGGCGGGATATTCCAGCAGCGCGGCCAGCGGC
>CAZPNH010000143.1:0-5682 GCA_964587635.1 uncultured Bordetella sp. | reverse complement strand
AGGAACTCCTTCATTCGGCTTGCGCGATGCGCACGCGCGGGTCGAGCGCCGAATAGATCAGGTCCACCGCCAGGTTGATCATGATGAACATGAACACCACCACCAGCAGGTAGGCCACCACCACCGGCCGGTCGAGCTGGAAGATCGAGTCGATCACCAGCTTGCCCATGCCGGGCCAGGCGAAGATGGATTCGGTGACGATGGCGAAGGCGATCACCGAGCCCAGCTCCAGGCCGATCACCGTCACCAGCGGGATCATGATGTTCTTCAGCAGGTGCACGCCGATCACGCGCGAGCGCGGCAGGCCCTTGGCGCGCGCGAAGCGGATGTAGTCGAGCAGCGCCTGCTCGCGCACCTGCGCGCGCGTGAGGCGGATGATGAGCGAGAGCTTGAACAGCGCCAGGTTCAGGGCGGGAAGGAAAGCGTAACGCAATCCTTCGATGCTCAATATCGATATCTGGATGCCGAACACTTCCTGCGTCGGCCCCCTTCCCGTCGACGGCAGCCATCCCAGCTGCACCGCGAACACCATGATGAGCAGCAGCCCGACCCAGAACGTCGGCAGCGAAAAACCGAGGATGGAGCCGGCCATGATCGCCTTGCTGGACTTTCTTTCGGGATGCAAACCGGCATACAGGCCGAGCGGAATGCCCAGGCCCACCGACATGATCATCGCCAGCAGCGCGAGCTCGAGCGTCGCCGGCATGCGCTCGAGGATCACTTCCAGCGCCGGCCGGCCGAAGACGAAGGAGCGGCCCAGGTCGCCGGCCAGCGCGCTCTTCAGGAAGATCCCGTACTGCTCGAGGACCGGCCGGTCGAGGCCGAGCGCCGCGGCGGCGCGCAGTTTCTCCGCCTGGTCGGCGGCGGGATTGACGAGGATGTCGAGCGGATCGCCGATCAGGTAGAGCCCGGCGAATACCAGCGCCGACGTGGCCAGCAGCACCAGCAGGGTTTGCGCGAGCCGGCGCAGGATGAAGACCGGCATGGCCTATTTCGCGGGCGCAACCTCGAAGGCAAAGGTGTACTGGTCGGCGCGCGCCCGGTACGTGATGCCCTTGCGCATCGCCCAGCTGCTCACCTCGTAATGCACCGGCACCAGCCCTTGCAGCTCGCCGATGGCCTTTTCCGCCGCCGCGGCCAGCATGAAGCTGCGCTTGGTATCGTCGATCGTGGTGAGCGCGGTGGACAGCAGCGCGTCCACGCCGGCGTCCGAGAAGCGCCCGCGGTTGGCGGTGCCCATGCCGGCGGCGGCATCGAAGGTGGCGAGCAGCGAGCGCAGCGGCGAGCTGGTCTCGCCGGTTTCGGCGCCCCAGCCGGCAAGCATCAGGGAGAATTCCAGCTTCGTGCCGCGCGAGAAGAACACCGCCGACGGCATCGCTTCCACCTTGGTCGGGATGCCGCCACGCGTGAGGAACTGCGCCACCGCCTGCGCCACGCGCTCGTCGTTGATGTAGCGGTTGTTCGGCGTGTGCAGCGTGACGCCGAAGCCGTTCGGGTAGCCCGCCTCGGCCAGCAGCTTCTTCGCGCCCTCGGGATCGTACTTGTCGGGCTTGAGGCGCTTGCTGGTGCCGAAGAAGGTCTCCGGCAGCAGCTGGCCGGCGGCCTGCGCCTGCCCTTCCATGACGCGCGAGACGATGGCGTCGCGGTCGACCAGCTTGGAAATCGCCTTGCGCACGCGCGGGTCGCGCAAGGGATTCGCCTCCAGCGGCTTGCCGGCGAGATCGGTGACGAACGGGGAATTCTTCTCGCGCCCGGAATCCAGGTGCAGGTAGATGATGCGGTTGGAGACCGCCGAGGCGATGGTGACGCGCGGATCCTTCGACAGCTTCTCGATGTCGGCCGTGGGCACGCCCTCGATCATCTGCACGTCCCCCGCCAGCAGCGCCGCCACGCGCGCCGCGGAATTGGCGATCATGCGGAAGCGCACTTTCGCGAACGCGGGCTTCGGGCCCCAGTATTTGTCGTTGGCCGCCATCACCACGCGGTCGCCCGACACGTATTCGACGAATTTGTAGGGGCCGGTGCCGATCATCGCCTTGCCGGAATTGAAGTCCTCGGTCCGGGCCGCGTCGGCGACCTTCTTCGGCAGGATCTGGATGCCCGAGAGGTCGTTCGGCAGCAGCGGATACGGCCGGTCGGTCTTGAGCCGCAGCGTGTACTTGTCGACGGCGACCGATTCCCTGATCGGCCGCGTGTAGATGCCGAGCGACGACGGGCTGTTCGGCACGTTGGGCACGCGCTTGAAGGTGGCGATCACGTCCTCCACCGTGAAATCCGAGCCGTCGTGCCACTTCACCCCCTTGCGCAGCTTGAACTCCCAGGTAGTGTCGTCCAGCGCGCGCCAGCTCTCCGCGAGCCCCGGCTTCAGGTGCTGCTGCTCGTCCTGCTTCACCAGCGGATCGAAGAAGTGCTTCGACATGCCGTTGTTCGGCGTGAGGTTGTGGAAATGCGGGTCGAGCGACGTGATCGGCGCCGACAGCGCGATCGAAAGTTCCTGGGCGGAGGGCTGCAGCGGGAGCAAAACCCCGAAAAGCAGCAAAAAGCGGAGAAAACGGCTCACTGCACACTCCGGCGGACGCGGTAGCCGCAAGGATACATGGAATAAAATCGGCCTATGCCCGCTGGATTGATCACAGGCCTGCGCGGCGTCGACCTCGGCGTACCCGACGTCGCCGCGCAAGCGCGCTTCTACACCGGAACCTGGCGGCTCGCGCTCGCCGCCGAGCGTGGCGGCTCCGCCTACCTGCGCGGCACCGGCGAATACCACCATATCCTCGCGCTGCATCCGCGCGCGGAACCGCAGCTGCTGTGCGTCAACCTCGCCGCCGCGGACCGCGCGGCCGTGGACCGGCTGCACCGGCGCGTCGGCAAGGCGGGCGCGACGCAAATCGACGCGCCGGCCGCGATCGGCGAGCCCGGCGGGGGCTACGGTTTCGCCTTCCTCGATCCCGAAGGACGCGCGGTGCGCGTGATCGCGGAGGATGCGCGCCACGCCGATGCGTGTAGTCTGCCCGATCGCCCACAAAAAATTACACATCTGGTGTTCAACACGCCGCGCCAGGAACAGGCCGCGGCGTTCTGGGTCGAGGCGCTCGGCTTCGACATCAGCGACCGTTCCCAGCTGACCTTCATCCGCTGCAACGCGGACCACCACAACATCGCCTTCCACCCCGGCGAGTCCTCGACGCTGCACCACATCGCCTTCGAAATGGACGGCATCGACTCGGTGATGCGCGGGGCGGGCCGCATGCGCGACGCCGGCCACCCGATCGAGTGGGGGCTGGGCCGCCACGGGCCGGGCAACAACGTATTCGCCTATTTCGTCGGCCCGGGCGATTTCGTCATCGAATACACCGCTGAAATCGAGAAAGTGGACGCGAGCTACCGGGTCCGGGAACCCCGGGAATGGGCCTATCCGCCCGGCCACAGCGACCTTTGGGGGGCCACGGCCCCGCCCAGCGACCGGATGAAGGCCGCGCAGAAGAAAATCCAGTTCGCAGCCGGGCTGTTCCGCCCATAGAATGTCGTCCTCAGGGGAAACATCGCGAAAAGATGGCTGAGGAGCCCAAGCAGTTCGATCCGGAAGCAACGGTACAGCAGCCCTTGGGCGCGCTGGATCCGGACGCGACCGTGAGCGGCCCGATCCCGGTCCTCAAGCCGGAGCCCGATCCGGAGGCGACCGACAAGCACGCGGTGTTCGATCCGGACGCCACCGTCAATCCGGCCGAAAAGAGCAGCCTCGATCCGGAAGCCACGGTGCGCATCCCGAGCCCGGGCCGCGTGCGCAAGAACCCCTTCGCGCCGAAATCCGTGCCCGAGACCATCCAGGCCAACCTGTCCGCGCTGGGCGGGCTGAATCCGCTGATCGCCATGGCGAACCCGATCCTGGGCGCGGTGCCGCAGATCCGCCGCGCGCTCAAGCACCCGGACCCGGTGGTGCTGCGCGAGAACCTGCGCGACCAGATCGAGTCCTTCGAAACCAGCGCGATGTCCGCGGAGATTCCGGATGCGACCGTGGTGCCCGTCGTCTACGCGCTGTGCGCGCTGCTGGACGAATCGGCCGCCGCGACGCCCTGGGGCGGCAGCTGGATCGAGCAGGGCCTGCTCAAGGAACTGCGCGGCGAGAGCAACGGCGGCGAGGGATTCTTCGCGCTGCTCGACAAGATCTCCGTCGATGCCGAGGCCAACGCCGACCTGCTGGAATTCTTCTACGTCTGCCTCGCGCTCGGCTTCGAAGGCCGCTACCGCCAGGCCGAGGGCGGCCGCCAGGCGCTGGAGCAGATTCGCAACAGCCTGTACGCGACCATTTCCCGCCGCCGCCCGCGGCCCGTCGACGGCCTCTCGGCAAAGTGGCGCAGCGCCACCGCGCAGGCCGCCGCCGCGCCCGCGCTGCAGGTTGCCGCCAAGGTCACCGCCGAACTGACGGCGCAGGCCGCCGCCGCGAAAGCCGCCGCGCTGGCGGGCGAGGATTCCACCCTGCCGCCGGTCGGCAAACCCATGAAATTCTCGCTCTCGCGCCTGCCGCGGCGCGCGATATGGAGCGGGCTCGCGGGCATCGTGGGCGCGCTGATCGTCTTTTACCTGCTGGCGCTGCGGCTGCTGGAAGACGACGTGAACAGCGCCCTGGCCGCGAAATCGAAGGGCAGGGCGGCGGCAACGCAGACCGCGGCGGTGCCCGGTCCGGCGCCGGCGGCCGCTGGCGCGGACCTGGCAAAGGCGCTGCAGGCCGAACCCGTGTCGGTCGCGGAAGACGGCGGGCGCGTCGTCATCACGCTGCGCAGCGAGCGCCAGTTCGCGCCGGGCAGCGCGCTGCCCGCGCCGGAACTGCGGCCGCTGTTCCAGAAAATCGCCGCCGCGCTCGACAAAACGCCGGGCGCGGTCGTCGTCGCCGGCCACGCCGACGCTTCGCCGACCCAGCGCTACGCCTCGAACCTGGAACTGTCCGCCGCGCGCGCGCAGGCGGCGGCGCGCATGATGGCGCCCAAGCTGTCCGACCCGAAGCGGCTGACCGCCGAAGGCAAGGGCGACGCCGAACCGCTCGCGCCCAACGATACCGACGCCAACCGTGCGAAGAACCGCCGCGTCGCCATCATCCTGAAGCCGAGCCCATGAGCCTGCTCGACAAGATCGCCGGCAGCGCCGAACCGGTCGCCGATGAGCGCGTGGCGCAGGAGCTCGAGACGCTGCGCGCGCGCTTCAAGCAGGCGGCCGCGGACCTCGAGGACGCGCGCTTCCCCAATCCCGACGGCCGGCCGCGGGCGATCGACGAGCTGCCCTGGTACGTCATGATCGGCGCGCCGGGCTCGGGCAAGACCACCGCCCTGCTCAACTCGGGCCTGCGCTTTCCGCTCTATGCGCGCGACGGCAGCAGCGCGTCCATCCAGGGCGTGGGCGGCACGCGCAACTGCGACTGGTGGTTTGCCGATGAAGCGGTGCTGCTCGATACCGCCGGCCGCTACACCACGCAGGACAGCGACCGCAAGGCGGACGCCGCGGCCTGGCACGGCTTCCTCGGACTGCTCAAGGAGGCGCGCCCGGCGCGACCGCTCAACGGCGCGCTGGTGACGGTGAGCGCGCTCGACCTCATGCTGTGGACCAAGGCGGAGCGCGCCAAGTTCTCCGCGCACGTGCGCATGCGCCTGTCGGAGATGTACGCGGCGCTCAACGAGCGCTTCCCCATCT
>CAZPNH010000142.1:0-5752 GCA_964587635.1 uncultured Bordetella sp. | reverse complement strand
GATGGGTACAGATGCCGACCAGCACCAGGAACTCGGGCTTGATCGAACGGTATTCGTTCTTCGCGTACTCGGGCTGCTGGCCCACGTCGGACTTCGGGTCGGACACCTTGGCATCGTCGCCCGCCAGCGTGTCGAGCATCTCCTTGGTCCGGCGCATGATCCACACCGGCTTGCCGCGCCACTCGACCACCGCCATCTCGCCCGGGGCGATGTTGGAAATGTCCGCTTCGACCGGCGCGCCGGCCGCCTTGGCGCGCTCCGAAGGCGCCCAGCTCCAGGCGAAGGGCACCGCCACGCCCAAACCGGCCGCGACGCTCACCGCGCCGGTGGCGACGATCATGTTGCGCCGCGTGTTATCGATCTTTTTTTCGCTCATGAGGGTGCTCTGGACGGAATGAGAAAGAGGGAGGGGTGCGGGAGTGAATTCGGCAACAAGGTCGATTTTAGCGTTTGCCTCCCGGAATGTCCACGTTTTCGCGCCTAAGTGGTTAAAACGAAAGGCTAAACATGGTAAATTGCCAGGCTCCATGCGCCGCCTCTGGATCATCTTTTCGCAGACCGCCACGATCTGCCTGGCGATCCTGTTCGTGGTCTCCACGCTGAAGCCCGAATGGCTGCCGTCGAGGCCGGTGACGGAATCGCAGCGCGTGGCGCTGCTGCAGCAGGAGTCGCCGCCGGGCGCGGCCGGCGCGGCGCGCCCCGATTCCTATCACGATGCGGTGCGCAAGGCGGCGCCCTCGGTGGTGAACATCTCCACCTCCAAGGAAGTGCGCGTGACGCGCAACCCGCTGCTCAACGACCCGGTGTTCCGGCGCTTTTTCGGCGAGCAGCCGGGCGACGACACGCAGAAGGCGACCAGCCTGGGGTCGGGCGTGATCGTCAGCTCCGCCGGCTACATCCTCACCAACAACCACGTGGTGGAGGCCGCCGACGAAATCGAGATCGCCTTCCCCGACGGCAAGAAGCTGCTCGCCAAGATCGTCGGCAGCGACCCCGACACCGATCTCGCGGTGCTGCGCGTCGAGGCCAAGGACCTGCCGGCGATCACCTTCGGCTCCTCGGACGGCCTGCGCGTGGGCGACATCGTGCTGGCGATCGGCAATCCCTTCGGCGTCGGCCAGACCGTGACTTCCGGCATCGTCTCCGCGCTCGGGCGCTCGGGCCTGGGCATCAACGTGTTCGAGAACTTCATCCAGACCGACGCGCCCATCAACCCGGGCAATTCGGGCGGCGCGCTGATCGACGCGCGCGGCAACCTCATCGGCGTCAACACCGCGATCTTTTCGCGTTCGGGCGGCTCCATCGGCATCGGCTTCGCGACGCCCGTCTCGACCGCGAAGATGGTGCTCGAACAGATCATCAAATCCGGCGGCGTGACGCGCGGCTGGCTCGGCGTCGGATTGCAGGCGGTCACCCCCGAGATCGCGGAATCGCTGAAGCTCGGAACGCCGCAAGGCGCGATCGTCAACGAAATCGTGCGCGACGGCCCCGCGGACAAAGGCGGGATCAAGCTTGGGGACGTGCTTTTTTCGGTCGACGGCAAACCGGTGTCCGACCCGCAGGGCACCGTCAACGTCGTGACGGGAATTCCGCCGGGAAACGCGGCGAAGCTGCTGGTGAAACGCAAGGGGCAGGACCTGGAACTGACGGTCACCGTCGGCCGCCGGCCCAAGCCGCAGGCGCGCGCGGAATGAAGAAGCCGGCGTCCGGGACTCCGGCCTCGCCGCTGCCGCGCGACGCGGCGAGCATCCACAAGCTCGCGGCGCGCTCGATGTTCGACCTGTTCTCCAGCATGAGCCAGGGCATGATGCTGGTGGACCGCGCCGGCCGCGTGGTGTGGATCAACGACAGCTACAAGCGTTTCCTGCCCGCGCTCGGCTTCGCCCGGCCCGAGGATTTCGTCGGCCGCCCGGTCGAGGCGGTGGTGCCGAACACGCTGATGCACCACGTCATCGAGACCGGCAAGCCGATCCTCGTGGACCTGCTCAGCAACAAGGCCGGCACCTTCGTGGTGTCGCGCATCCCGCTGCGCGACGAATCGGGCGAAGTCATCGGCGCCGTCGGCATGGTGCTGTTCGACCACCCCGAGACCACCATGCAGCCGCTCATCGCCAAGTTCGCGCGCCTGCAGCAGGACCTGGACGAGGCGCGCCGGGAACTCGCCGCCCAGCGCCGCACGAAATACACCTTCGCCAGTTTCATCGGCACCAGCCCCGCGGCGATCGAGGTCAAGCGCCAGGCGCGCCGCGCCGCGCAGACCGATTCGACGGTGCTGCTGCTGGGCGAGACCGGCACCGGCAAGGAACTGCTCGCGCACGCCATCCATGCGGGTTCCGCGCGCGCCGGGCGGCCCTTCGTCGGCGTCAACCTGGCCGCGGTGCCCGAGACGCTGCTGGAGGCGGAATTCTTCGGCGCCGCGCCCGGCGCCTACACCGGCGCCGACCGCAAGGGCCGCGACGGCAAGTTCAAGCTCGCCGACAAGGGCACGCTGTTTCTCGACGAGGCGGGCGACATGCCGCTCGCGCTGCAGGCGAAGCTGCTGCGCGCGCTGCAGGAGCAGGAAATCGAGCCGCTCGGCTCGAACAAGGTGATCAAGGTGGACGTGCGCGTGATCGCCGCCACCAGCCGCGACCTGAAGGCGATGGTCGCGGAGGGCAGTTTCCGCGAGGACCTCTATTACCGCCTGAACGTGCTGCCGGTCCGGCTGCCGCCGCTGCGCGAACGGCTCAGCGACCTGGAGGCGCTCGCCGAGCACTTGCTCGAATCGATCGCCGCGCGCACCGGCATGCCGCAGCGCGAACTCGGCGCGCCGGCGCTGGCCGCGCTCGCCGCGCACCGCTGGCCCGGCAACATCCGCGAACTGCGCAACGCGCTCGAACAGGCGGCGATGCTCACCGACCATGCGCGCCTGTCGGCCGAGGATTTCGCCCAGGTGCTGCCGGCGCCCGGCGTGCAGGCCGAACGCAGGAAGCCCGGCCAGCTGCGGCCGCTGCCGCAATTGATCGCCGAACTGGAACGCAGCTCGATCCAGTCCGCGCTGGTGGCCACCGGCGGCAACAAGGTGTCGGCCGCCCGCATGCTGGGAATTTCCCGCGCGACGCTGTACGAGAAGCTGGCCAGCCGGAAGTAACTGTCCGCCATCCGGACATAATGTCCGGGGTCAGGACAGCGAATCGCCTGATTCCCGGACATCCGGGATGCAACGCATTAAAATATAAAAGCGAATCAGTCAGTTAGTTCTTGGCATTGGCCTTGCAATGAGTAGTCCGGCTTTTTCAATCCTAGGAGGGACCATGAAACGCCTGTACACCCTGCTCGCTGCGGCAACATTCGCGGGCGCAACCAGCCTGGCATCCGCCCAGGACATCAAGATCGCGCACGTTTACGACAAGACCGGCGCGCTCGAGGCCTACGCCAAGCAGACGCAAGCCGGCCTGATGCTGGGCCTGGAATACGCGACCGGCGGCACAATGGCGGTGCTCGGACGCAAGATCGTGGTGATTGAAAAGGATTCCCAGCTCAAGCCCGACCTCGCGAAATCGCAGCTCGCCGCCGCCTACGGCGACGACAAAGTCGATTTTGCGATCGGACCGACAGGCTCGGGTTCGGCGCTGGCGATGCTGCCGGTGGCCGAGGAGTACAAGAAACTCCTAATCGTCGAGCCGGCGGTCGCCGACGCGATCACCGGGGACAAGTGGAACCGCTACATCTTCCGCACCGGCCGCAACTCGTCGCAGGACGGCATCGCGGCCGCGGTGGCGACGCCGCAGAACGCCCAGATCGCCATGCTGGCGCAGGATTACGCCTTCGGCCGTGACGGCGTGAAAGCGTACAAGGATGCCCTCGCGTCCATCGGCAGCAAAGCGCAGATCGTGCACGAAGAGTACGTGCCGCAGTCGACCACGGACTTCACCGCCGCCGCGCAGCGCATGTTCGACGTGCTCAAGGACAAACCCGGCACGCGGATCATCGGGATCTACTGGGCCGGCGCGAATCCGGTGACCAAGATCGCGGATCTCAAGCCCGAGCGATTCAATATTGGGCTGGCCCCGGGAGGCAACATTCTTCCCGTCATGAAAGGCTGGAAGGACCTCGCCGGCCTCGAAGGAGCGATTTACTACTACTACGCCTTCCCCAAGAACAAGATGAACGACTGGATGGTGGCCGAGTACCGCAAGCGCTACGGCGGCACGCCGCCCGATTTCTTCGTCGCCGGCGGCATGGCGGCGGGCGTCGCGGCGGTCGAGGCCATCAAGAAGGCTGGGGGCACCGACACCGAGAAGCTGATCGCGGCCATGGAAGGCATGAGCTTCGAGACGCCCAAGGGCACCATGACCTTCCGCAAGGAAGATCACCAGGCGCTGCAGGCGATGTACGAGTTCCGCATCAAGAAAGTGCAGAAGGACGAGTGGGACCTGCTGGAGCTCGTGCGCGAGATTCCTGCGAAAGAGATCCCACTTCCCATCCGTAATAAACGCTAAGAAGGGAAAACCGGGACAGGAGGCCTCATGGCAGGCGCTCATCCTGTCCTGGAAACCCGCGGGCTGACGATCCGTTTCGGCGGCCACGTCGCCGTAAACGCGGTGAGCTGCCGCTTCGAGCCGGGCACGCTCACCGCGATCGTCGGGCCGAACGGCGCCGGCAAGACCACCTACTTCAACCTGATCTCGGGGCAGCTGCCGGCCAGCGGCGGCCAGGTGCTGCTGTACGGCGAGGACATCACCCGCGAGCCCGCGCCGGTGCGCACGCGCAAGGGCATGGGCCGCGCGTTCCAGCTGACGAATCTCTTCCCGAACCTCACGGTGCTGGAGAACGTGCGCCTCGCGGTGCAGGCGCGCGCGGGCACGGGATTGAATCTCGTCTCGATGTGGAGCAGCCACGTCGAGCTGGTCGAAAAGGCCGAGCATTTCCTGTCGCGCGTGGCGCTGGCGGAGCGCCGCACCACGCTCGCCTCCGAGCTCTCGCACGGCGACCAGCGCAAGCTCGAGGTGGCGATCCTGCTTGCGCTGGAGCCTGACATCTTCATGTTCGACGAGCCCACCGCGGGCATGAGCGTCGACGAAGTTCCGGTGATCCTCGACCTGATCCACGAAATCCGGGCGCAGAAGGACAAGACCATCCTGCTGGTGGAGCACAAGATGGACGTGGTGCGGTCCCTGGCCGACCGCATCATCGTGCTGCACCAGGGCGAGCTGGTGGCCGATGGCAAGCCCGCCGAAGTCATCGCCTCGCCCATCGTGCAGGAAGCCTATTTGGGGGTGGCGGGCGACTCACGCGCCCTTGGCGGGGCGCCTGCCCGTGCCTGAAGCGCTTCTGACGCTGAGCGGCGTCCATACCCACATCGGGCGCTACCACATCCTGCAGGGCGTGGATCTGGTCGTGCCGCGCGGCGAACTCACCATGCTACTCGGCCGCAACGGCGCGGGCAAAACGACCACGCTGCGCACCATCCTCGGCCTGTGGCGCGCCTCGGCCGGCTCGATCCGCTTCGAGGCGGAGGACATCGCACCCTGGCAGACGCCCGCCATCGCCGACCTCGGCATCGCCTACGTGCCGGAGTCGATGGGTATTTTCGCCGGGCTCACGGTGAGGGAAAACCTGGTGCTGGCGGCGCGCCGCGGCCCGCCCGACGAGGCGCGCCTGGACTGGATCTTCCGCTTCTTCCCGCCGATGAAGAAATTCTGGCACCTGCCCGCCGGCCTGCTCTCGGGCGGCCAGAAGCAGATGCTGTCGATCTCGCGCGCGGTCGTCG
>CAZPNH010000141.1:0-5752 GCA_964587635.1 uncultured Bordetella sp. | reverse complement strand
TGGTCGGCGGCGTCATCGGCCACGAAGTCGGCCGGTAAGCCGGACTGCGGGGAAATCACCAGGCGCGCGCCGCGCGCTCGGTGATTTTTCCGACGTCTTCTTCCAGCAGGAAGCCGCGGCGCTGCAGGTCCTGCGCCGCAGCCCGCACTTTGGCGGCGTAAGCCGCCTTGTCCTGGTAGCGCTCGGCGAGCGAGGGCCGCGGATCTTTCGCGGCTTCGCGCTCGGCCGCGGTGCGCGCGAACGGCAGCGCGCTGCCGTCGAGATAGCACAGTTCGCCCGCGGCGCCGCCCTGGGCGCTTCTCAGCGACCATCCGGTGGTCGTGGCGGACGGAACCATCTGCTCGGGCATGCGCAGGCCGGCGAGTTCGTTGCCGTCGGCGTCGATCGCCGGCACCAGCACCTTGTAGCGAAAAGAATTCATCGCGGGCGGCACCGTATCGATGATGCCCTCGGAAATCTTCAAACCATAGTCGAACTGCATCATCGGGTTGGGCGCGCGCGGCGCGGCGAACCCCGGAATCGCGGGCCACTTCAGCGCCGACGCGGGCACCAGCGTGCCGTCGGCGATGCGCGGATAAACACTCGCGGGCGGCGGCGCGCCGGTCTTCACCCAGCGGTCGAGGGCGAGCACGAGAGCGCGCATGGCCGGGCGCGGATCGACCAGGGTGTTCGGCGGCATGGCGCACACGCCCTTCGGCATGGTCGCGGTGATCACGTGCTCGGTGCCGGCGAAATGGTAGATGCGCACGTTGTCGGGCAGCGCGATGTCCCTTTCGCCCAGCGGATCGGTGGTGTTGAGCGAGTGCGCGCCCTGCCAGTACTCCGTCGAAGTCACGGTCTGCATGATTTTCGGGCAGCTGCCGCTCGTGCGGCAGCGCTCGAGCAGCCCGTCCTCGCGCAGGCTCTTCGGGTCGCGCAGCTTCTCGTAGGCGAAGGGGAAGGCCGCGTCGGGATAGCCGAGGAAACCGTAGCCCATGCTGTAGGCGCGGTTGGGCTGCGCGAAGCGGTAGTTGAGGAAGATGCGCGCCGAGGCGATGTGCGGGTTGATGCCCTCGAAGACGATGCGCAGGTCCTCGGTCTCGTTGAAGCCGTTGTAGAGCATGTCGCGCAGGAAGCGCCCGCTCTGCGAAGTGCCGTGCGCCAGCGCGACCGCGATGTTGTGGCGGCCGTCGGGCCCGAGCGGATTGGCGGTGCCGTAGGCGTCGCGCTGCTGGTAGCGCAGGAAGCCGATCCAGTCGCGCGTCGCGGCGTAGCCGATGCCGGCCACGGGCGGGTTCTTCGCGCGGTAGGAGAACTGGTACAGCGCCCCGGCGCGGAACGGCGTGCCGCGCGGCAGCAGCACGATGGCGCCGTCGTCAAGGAATTCCCAGCCGTCGGCCTTGATGGTTACCGGGGTTTCCTCGTTGCGGTTGCGCACCGTGAGCCGCGCCTTGGACTTTTCCAGCGAGGCCGCGGAAAAGCTCAGCCGCGCCTCCTTCTGCTGTGCGTCGTTGAACAGGAACTCGTCCCACACCGGCTGTTCGATGCCCGGGGCCCTCGGCACATCGAGGCGCAGCACGTTGGGCGCCTTGGGCATGCCGGGAATCCAGCCGCTCCACACCACGCTGAAGCCCTGCCGCATGAGAAAGCCGTCGCCCGCGCTCTCCGGCGCATCCAGCGCGTTGCTGGCCGGCGTGTCGTTCAGCAGATGGATGAGGCGCTTGTTGCCGCGGTTGTTGACGTCGTAGAAGAGGGTCCCGTTGCCTTTCGCCGGGTCAAGCGGGCGTAGGATCTCGAAATCGGCGGAGTATTCGACCATGCCGCGCTTGTTGCGCGGCGCGGCCTTGAGGTCGACGATGCCGCGGTTCGCCGGATGGGTCGGGTCGAGCTCGCCGTAGAAGCGCCCGGTGACGCGCACATAGGGCCCGGTCGCGCCGAAGGACTTGCCGTCGGCGAAGGGCGCCGTCGAGGTGATTTCGAGGCGCGTGACCCCCGCGTGCGCCCCTGGTACCGCCAGCGCGGCAAACGCGAGCAGGAAGCTAAAAAGCGAACGCATTGCTCAAATCGCCGGCTTTTTCACGCACGCCGGGCAGCGGCTCAAGGCCGAAGCGCCGCGTGATGAATTTGATGATCGACGTGGTGTCGTAAGGCGTCTTGTCCACGTAGCCGCGCTTCGCGAACGGCGAAATGATGAGCGTCGGGATGCGCGAGCCCGGGCCCCAGCGGTCGCCCCAGCCCGGCCCCGAGGGCGGCGGCACGTGGTCCCAGAAGCCGCCGTTCTCGTCGTAGGTGACGATCACCGCCATTTTTCCCCACTGGGGGCTGTTTTTCAGCCGCTCGAGCAGCATGGCGATGTGCTCGTCGCCGCTCACCACGTCCGTGTAGCTCGGATGCTCGGTGTAGCGGCCCGCGGGCTTGAAGAACGCCACCTGCGGCAGCGTGCCCTTGTCGATCGCGGCGAGCAGGTCGGCCTCGTCCTTGAGGTGGCGCTCGCGTTCGGCGGTGCCGGGCGCGAAGCGGGCGTAGTAATTGAACGGCTGGTGGTGCGGCTGGAAGTTGGGGCTGGTGTCCGAGCGCGTGTAGATGACCGAGCGCTTCACCCGCGGATCCTGCGTGCCGTCGGCCAGCGCGGCGTTCCAGCCGCCCGAATACCAGGCCCAGGTCACGCCCCTTGCCGACAGCGTGTCACCGACGGTTTTGTTGGTGAACGGCGTGGCGGGAAAATAGGTGGCGTCGGCGAGGTCGCGGCTGCCGGCCGGCGCGGGCGGGGTGCCGCTCGGCTGGTACGGCGGCTGCGAGGTGTTGACGAGATAGCTGTCGGGCGAGGCGCGGCCATCGAGCACCTCGGGCGGGCCCTGCAGGATGGAAGCGGGCGAGCGAGGCGTTTTCTGCAGCATGCCTTTCTCGTCCAGCTGCGCCTTGGCGTCCACGGGCGCGCCCGGATCCGCGGGCGTGCAGGCGCACACCAGCCACTGGTGGTTCAGGTAGGAGCCGCCGAAGGCGCCCATGAAGAAATGGTCGGCGAGCGTGTACTCCTGCGCCCACTTCCACAACTTCATCTGCGAGCCGTCGAAATGGCCCATCACCCAGCCGCCCACGTTGCTCATGGCGACGAACTTGTTGTTTTTACCGCCGTTGATCTGCTCGATGTTCTGGTAGTACAGGTGCCAGGGGCTGGGCAGTACTTCGTCCATGCGCCGGCTGACGGGCGGCAGGTCGATGCGGAACGGGCCGTTCGGCAGACCGGCGACCGCCTGCAGGCGCGTGCTCGGCCTCCCGCCCTCGTATACCGGCGGCAGGTAGGGCAGCGGCTTGCCGTCGTGGTCGAGCTGGGTTTTCTGCTCCGCGGTCGCCTGCGCGATGCCCTCGGCGCCCGGGAACAGGCCGTAAAGGTGGTCGAAGCTGCGGTTCTCGGCGTAGATGACGACGATGGTGTCGATGCGCGTGAGATCGCCGGGTGAACTTGCGCAGCCTGCAAGCAACGCAGCGCACAGGATCAGCACCTTCCTGACTGGCATTTCCGTCTCCTCCTCCATCGACGCCGCAATTATCGGCTGACGCGGTTCCTTCCGCCACGCTTGGCGCGATACAGCGCCTCATCCGCAGCCCGCAGCACCTGGACCGGCGTGGCCCCTTCCCCGGCCGGCTCCGCCGCGCCGATCGAAATCGTCACCGACAGCATCTTTTCCGGCAGCTGGCTGTCCGGTGCGCGCAGCTTTTCGCCCTGCTCCCTTTCCTTCGGGCGGTCCTCGCCGCGCACCGCCATGCGGTAGGCCTCCACCGAGGCGCGGATCGCCTCCAGGTGCGGCAGCACCTCCTCCAGCGAGGCGTCATCGAACAGCACGGTGAATTCCTCGCCGCCATAGCGGAAGGCGCGCCCGCCGCCCTCCACCTCCGCCAGCCGCGCCGCCACCAGCTTCAGCACCTGGTCGCCGATGTCGTGGCCGTGCGTGTCGTTGAAGGACTTGAAATGGTCCACGTCGCCCATCGCCAGCACGTAGCGGGGTCCCAGGCCCGCCATCGCTTCCTGCAGCGCGCGCCGGCCGGGCAGCCCGGTGAGCTCGTCGTTGAAGGCGAGCCGGTGCGACTCCTGCAGCATGGCGATCAGCAGGATCGCGCCCGCGGCCGCGCTGAACACGCCGAACGCCGCCTCGCTCCGCGCCCATTCGCAGGCGATGAAGAACGCCACCAGCGCGCCCGCCTGGCCGACGGCGATCGGCGATACCGGTCCGCCCTTTTTGGGCCAGGCGCGCCATATCGCCGCGGTAAACGCAGCGCAGAAAAGAAGGCGCCCGAGGAACGGCGCGGGCGGCGAGCGCAGCAGCCAGTGCTCCAGCATCTCCTGCCAGGCCACGCCCGAGAGCGCATTGCGCCCCGATGAGGCGATCCAGGCCACCAGCAGGACCTCGCCCAGGCCGATGAACAGCCAGCGGTAGTCGCCGTGGTACGACACCCCGCGCTCGGGCAGCAGCAGCGCGACCAGGATGTTGAGCGGCACCAGCACCACCACCGCCGTGTATACCGCGCGCGAAGTGAAGCTGTCGACGCCGAACGTCAGCCCGTAGCGGTAGCCCGCGTAAGCAATCAGCAGCGACGCCGTGGCGACGAACGCCCGCCCGCGGTTGAACCACAGGCTCACCCCCGCCCCCGCCAGCAGCACGAAGTAGGCGCCGAACTCCTTCAGCCCCGCGAGCGAGGGCGGCAGGGAGGGTCCGAGCCACAGGGCGAGCGCCGCGGCGACGATGATCGCCAACGGGGCCAATACTTGCCGGATTTCAGCGACGCGCGGCATAGATGAGCTTTAGATCCCGTTCGATGGTTTTCCGCCGATAGGGGTTCTTCATGATTCCCGGGCTGGCGATGTGTACCTGACGATTTCCGAAGACCGGAGAGAGCGCGTCCTGCATATCCGTCATGCCCAAGAGCGACGGCCCCTTCCTGGGCTTGAACTCGACCAGCAAGTCCACGTCACTGTCCGGGCGTAATTCGCCGCGAGCCGCTGAACCGAACACCGACATTTTTTTCACCTCGTACCGCCTGCAGATCCGCGACAGCATGCGCGGATCCCATTCGATATGCCCGGAGGGCGGGTCAATGCTGTGCTCCGCGGAATGATCGTCCAGCATCGGCGGCGCACCCGCGGTCTTGTCCAGAATCGCCGAAAGCTCCTCGAAAATCGAGGAACTTTGATTCGCGCTGTACAAAACCTGGTTGCCGCTGCGCTCGGCGACCAGCAAGCCGGCATCGGCCAGTTGCCGCAGTTCCCTGTGCAATGAGCCAGCGGGGATACCTGTCAGGCGGGAAATCATGCGGACGTGGAAGCGGTCGCCGGGACGCAGCAGCAGCAGCGACAGGACGCGGTGCCGGTAGACCCCGAACAGCAGGTTCGCCAGCACCTGCTGGGCTGCCTCGGGAAACCCCGTGAGGGATGCGTTTTCCGTTCTCACCATTGCTACGATTGTAGCACTAGTGAGAACGATTTGCTGCGGCTAGCCGCCCAGCTTGTCCGGGCGGAAGCCGACGTCGCAGACGCGGCCGCGCTGGGCGCGCTTGCCCTCGAATTCCTTGAGCATCTTGGCGTCCAGGGTCTCTTCGGCGCGGTTCTTCCGCTTGATGCCGGACACCACCAGGCTCTTGCCGTCGGTCGTCGCCACGGCGGCGAGCGTCATCTTGTCGGGCAGGCCGATGATCTGCACGCCGACGCCGCCATTGGGCCGCACCGGCAGTTCGTCCATGGGGAAGAGCAGCAGGCGGGCGTCCGACGAGAGCGCTG
>CAZPNH010000140.1:0-5763 GCA_964587635.1 uncultured Bordetella sp. | reverse complement strand
GGCCTTGCCAGGGTACAGCAGTTCTTCGTCACGCTGAACGGCCGCTTGGCTAGCAGAGAATTCATCGCCGGAGATCGATTCAGCGTTGCCGACATTACCGGGGTGGTGGCCGTCGACTTTGCACGCGTGGTGAAGGTCAAGCCTGATGACCATCACCCGCACCTGCAGCGCTGGCGGGAGGCGCTGGCGCAGCGGCCCTCGATGTCTTCCCACCAATAGCGGCTCTGGTAGTCGAATGACCGCTTTCGACCCAAAGCGGTCATTGCCAGTCCGGGAGCAAACGACTCCTAGAGCTGTTTCTTCTTTCGCAACGCTTGCCACACCCGTTCGGGCGTCGCGGGCATTTCGATGCCGGTTCCGAGCGCATCCGCGATCGCGTTCATCGCCGCGCCCAGCGCGCCGACGGTGCCGGCTTCGCCCGCGCCCTTGGCGCCCAGCGGATTGAGCTTGGTCGGCACCGCGTTGTGTCCGACCTGGAAATCGCAGAGGTCGCCGGCGCGCGGCATGGCGTAGTCCATGAAGGAGCCGGTGAGCAGCTGGCCCTCCGCGTCGTAGACGATCTGCTCCATGAGGACCTGGCCCAGGCCCTGCACGATGCCGCCGACCACCTGGCCCTGCAGCGTGAGCGGGTTGATCTCGGTGCCCACGTCGTCCACCACCACGTAGTTGAGGAGCTCGATGGCGCCGGTTTCCGGGTCCACCTCGACTTCGCAGACATGCGTGCCGTTCGGAAAGGTTTCCTGCGCGGGCGAGAAGGTCGCGCTCTCGAACAGGCCCGGCTCGATGCCGCTTGGTCTGATACCTGCGGGCAGCGCGGCGAAGGCGAACGAGGCGCGCGCCACTTCCTTCATGGACAGGCCGCGGTCGGTGCCGGCGATGCTGAAGCGCCCGCCCGCGAAGGCGATGTCGGCGTCCGCCGCTTCCAGCAGGTGCGCGGCGATGCGCTTGCCCTTGGCGATCACCTTGTCGGCGGCGAGCCACAGCGCGGTGCCGCCGATGGCCGCGGAGCGCGAGCCGCCCGTGCCCGCGCCCCAGGCGACGGTGTCGGTGTCGCCTTCGACGAAGCGCAGGTCGTCCGGCGCCATGCCGAGGCGCTCCACCGCGATCTGGCGGTACATGGTCTCGTGGCCCTGGCCCTGGCTCTTGGTGCCGATGGCGAGCGTCGCGCCGCCCGAGGAATCGAAGCGGATTTCCGCGTATTCCATGCCTGGAGCGGCAGCGCGTTCGATGGCATTGGCGAGACCAATGCCCCTGAGTTTGCCTTTTGATTTTGAAATTTCTTTTCTGGAAGGAAAGTCGAACCACTTCGACAGCGCGAGAGCCTTGTCCAATCCCTTTTCGAAATCTCCGCAGTCGTAGGTGAACGTGATCGCGGTTTTATACGGAAAGGTTTTGATCAGGTTCCGCCGGCGCAATTCCACGCGGTCCACGCCGAGTTCCAGCGCCGCCTCATCCAGCAGGCGCTCGAGGAAGAAGATCGCCTCCGGCCGGCCGTTGCCGCGGTAGGGCGCGAGCGGATGGGTGTGGCTGAACACGCCGGTGACGCGCACGTGCGCCGCCGGGATCACGTACATGCCGGCGAGCGAGCCCAGGTTGGCGAAGCCGGGCAGCAGGTTGCGGTCGGTGGAGACGTAGGCGCCGAGCGCGCTCACGTTCTGCGCGCGCAGCGCGAGGATGCGGTGGCCGGCGTCGAAGGCGAGCTCGATGTCGGCGGTGACGTCGCGCCCGTGCTCGTCCGCCAGCAGCGCCTCGCTGCGGTCGCAGGTCCATTTCACCGGGCGGCCGAGCTTGCGCGCGAGCCAGAGCGCGTGGCGATGCTCGAGGTGCGCCCAGCCTTTTGCGCCGAACGCGCCGCCGACGTCCTCGCACACCACGCGGATCCGGTGCTCGGGGACGTTCAGCACGCCGGCAAGGATCTCCCGCACGCGGTGCGGATACTGCACGTCGCAATGCAGCGTGTAGCGGCCCGCGCCCGGATCCCATTCGCCCAGCGCGCCGCGCGGTTCCATGAACTGCGCGTGCACGCGCGACACGGTGTACTGCCGCCTGACGGTACGGGACGCGCGCGCGAAGGCAGCGTCTGTGGCTTCGCGATTGCCGACCTCGAAGACGTTGCTCACGTTGTCGGGACATTCGTCCCACACCGGTTCGCTGACGGGCAGGGCCTCGTAGTCCACCGTCACCAGTTCGGCCGCGTCCTTCGCCTGCGCCAGAGTTTCGGCGGCGACGATGGCGACCGGGTCGCCGACGTGCCGCACCAGGCCCTTGGCGAGTCCCGGATGCGCGCGCCAGAACATCGGCTTGCCGTCCGGGCGGCTGCGCTTGAGCGCGGGCGCGGTGCTGCCGACGCCGTCGCGCTCCAGGTCGTCGATGGTGAACACGCCGATCACGCCGGGCGCGGCAAGCGCCGCGGCCGCGTCGACCGAAACGATGCGCGCCCGCGCATGCGGCGAACGCACGTAGGCGAGGTGCGCCATGCCCGGTATGGCGAGGTCGTTGATAAAGTGACCTTCGCCGCGCAGGAGCCGGGGATCTTCGAAACGCGGAACTGCCTGCCCGATGCCAAACTTTTCACTCATATTGCGTTACATTCTAATTTGACATGGCCTATAAAGCTTTTGATCTCACCGGGAAGACCGCCCTGATCACCGGCGGCAACAGCGGCATCGGCCTGGGCATGGCCGAGGCGCTCGCGCAGGCCGGCGCGGCCGTCTGCATCTGGGGCACCAACGCGGAAAAGAACGCCGCCGCGCTGGCGAAACTCAAGGCGCTCGGGGCCAAGGCCCTGGCGCTGCACTGCGACGTGGGCGACGAGCAGGCGGTGGAACGCTGCTTTGCCGATACCGTCGCGGCGCTGGGCCCGGTGCACGCCTGCTTCGCCAATGCCGGCGTGAGCGGCAGGGCCGGCATCGAATCCTTCACCTCCATGACCGCCGAGGAATGGAAGCGCGTGACGCGCATCAACCTGGACGGCGCGTTCTACACGCTGCGCGCCGCGGCCCGCCACATGAGCGAGGGCGGCCACGGCGGCTCGCTGGTGGGCACGGCGAGCCTGGCGGCGATCTCGGGCCAGCCGCGCGGCGAGCACTACGCCGCGACCAAGGGCGGCCTGATCTCGATGATGCGCGCGCTGGCGGTGGAGTTCGCGCGCAAGGGCATCCGCGCCAACGCCATCCTGCCGGGCTGGATCGACACCGCGATGACCGAGAAGGCGCTCAACTGGGACAAGTTCAGGGACAAGGTGCTGCCGCGCGTGCCGATGCGCCGCTGGGGCAAGCCCGCGGATTTCGGCGCCATCGCCATCTACCTGGTGAGCGACGCGAGCAGCTACCACACGGGTGATACCTTCCTCATCGATGGCGGATATTCCCTCTTCTAGAAAAGACCGCATCGACGCGCTGCTGCTCGCCCTGCCGGGCGTGAGCGCGCGCAAAATCAACGGCCTGGACGCCTACTTCGTCAGCGACAAGATGTTCGCCTGCATCAGCGGCAACGGCATCGGTCTGCGCCTGCCGATGGCGACGGCGACGGAACTGCAGTTTTCCCGGGACAACGTCGGCCCCTTCTCTCCCGGCGGCGTGGCGAGCACGCGCGAGTGGATCCAGATCGAACGCGCCGAAGCGGCGGACTACGAAAAGGACCTGGAACTGTTCCAGGCATCGCTCGATTTCGTGAAGAAGGGCCGGCGCTGACCTTGGCGAGATTGTGCGAAGGGCGGGTGGCGATCGTGACGGGCGCGGGCCGCGGCTTGGGGCGCGAACACGCGCTGATGCTCGCGGCGAACGGCGCCCGCGTGGTGGTCAATGACCTCGGCGCGAACGTGGACGGCACGGGCCGGGACGCGTCGTTCGCGGCGCAGACTGCCGCCGACATCAAGAATGCGGGCGGCGAAGCGATCGTCAACGGCGACGACGTCAGTTCCTGGGCGGGCGCCAAGAACCTGATCGACCACGCGGTCCAGGCCTACGGCAAGCTCGACATCGTGGTCAACAATGCCGGCATCCTGCGCGACCGCATGCTGGTGAACATGAGCGAGGAGGAGTGGGACGCCGTCATCCAGGTGCACCTGAAAGGCACTTTTGCGCCGTCGCGGCACGCCGCCGCCTACTGGCGCGAGCTGCACAAGAGGACCGGCGAGCCGGTCATGGGCCGCATCATCAACACCACCTCGACCTCCGGCATCTACGGCAACGTCGGGCAGACAAACTACGGCGCGGCCAAGGCGGGCATCGCCGCGTTCACCATCATCGCGGCGCGCGAGCTGAAGCGCTTCGGCGTCACGGTGAACGCCATCTCGCCCTCCGCGCAGACGCGCATGACCGAAGGCCTGCGCGCGGTGAACGAGGAGCAGCGCGCCATGCGCGATCCGAAGTGGGTCTCTCCCGCGGTCACCTACCTGGCGAGCGAGGCGGCCCAGGACATCACCGGCCGCGTGATCCAGGTTGGCGTCGGACGGCTGGCCGTCTGCGAAGGCTGGCGGCGCGGCGCGGAAGTGCCGCAGGTCGCCGATCCTGCCGAGGCGGGCAAGCTGATCCGCGAGATGCTGCCGAAGGTGCGCCGGAATTCCGGCATGGACGGGCTGGCGCTGGATTGACCGCGCGATGGCGCTGAATTACGAGCAGCTGATGGGCCTCAAGCGAGACGGGGATCGCTTCAGCTACACCGAGCGCGAGACGATGCTTTACGCCATCGGCATCGGCATGGGGGCCGACCCCCTGAATCGGGACGAGTTGTCCTATGTGTTCGAGCAACCTGCCCTGCGGGCGGTGCCGTCGATGGCGACCGTGCTGGCGCGGGTGCCGCTGCTGAAGGACTGCGGCTACGACTATACGAAGGTGGTGCACGGCGAGCAGCATCTGACGCTGCACCGGCCATTGCCCCCGGAAGGCGAACTGATCGCGAGCGCGCGCGTGACCGCGGCCTACGACAAGGGCGCCGGCAGGGGAGCCGTCATCTATACCGAGGCAGTCGTGCGTTCGGCCGCCGATGGCAAGCCGATGTTCACGCTTGCGGGGTCGACGTTCGCACGCGGCGACGGCGGCTTCGGCGGGCCGTCCGGCTCCGGGCCGCATCCGCATGCGATTCCGGATCGAAAGCCGGACGCAACGGCGATTCTGCCGACACGCCGGGACCAGGCGCTGCTGTACCGTCTGAACGGCGACCGCAATCCGCTGCACGCCGACCCGGATCTCGCCCGGCGCGTGGGTTTCCCGGCGCCGATCCTGCACGGCCTGTGCACCTACGGCATCGCCTGCCGCGCCATCCTGCAGACAATAGCCGCCTACGACCACACGCGGATCGCCGGATTCGACGTGCGCTTCTCGGCACCGGTCTATCCCGGTGAAGCCATCGCCACCGACATGTGGGTCGACGGCACGGTAGTCTCCTTCCGTTGCCGCATACCTGAACGCAACGACGTCGTGGTGATCAACAACGGCAGGTGCGCCCTGGCGTTCTGAACGCCTACTTCCCGGGTACGCCGATGGCGACGGGCCGCACCGCGGCGCCCGCGCTGCCTTTCTCGCGCGGCGGCAGGATCATGGTGCAGGCCGTCCACACCTTGTCGTTGGCGAGCGCGTCCAGCTTGACGTTCTCGACGAGGTGGATGCCCATCTGCGTCAGCAGGTGGTGATGCACGGGAAAGGGAAAGCCGTCCGGCGCGCCGGGTGCCGGCCCGGCCTTGCCTGCGAGCATGCCCTCGGGTACCGCATCGTCGAAAGGCGCATCGACACCGACGGCGACGATGCGCTTGTCGCCGAGGTA
>CAZPNH010000139.1:0-5789 GCA_964587635.1 uncultured Bordetella sp. | reverse complement strand
GTGAACTCGATGCTGCCCGCCTGCCGCGGGGCCGCAGGCGCGGTGCCCTGCTGGGCCGGCACGGCGGCGCAGAGGGACCACAGGAAAAGTCCCAGCAACCAGCCGCGCATCGGCATGCGGACCATGCGGCGCTATTTCTTGCCCGATTGCCGGGCCTTGAGGAACTGGTAGCAGTCTTCCGAGATGTCCTGCTGGTGGTCGATCAGGCAGTCCACGATGCGGCCTTCGCCCTGTTTGACGCCGGCGCAGAATTTTTTCGCGTCCGGCGCGCAGGCGGAGGCGCCTCCCTTGCCTTTCGCTTCGCCGGCATCGGGCGAGGCCGGCGCGACCGTCATCCTCTCCGGCACCTGCCCGAGCGACTGCAGTCCGTAGACCTCGCAGGCCCGGTCCACGTAGACGGTGCGGCCGTTGGCGTCCTTGCACTTGAACGTATCCTGGCCCTGCGCCGAAACAGCGCCGCAAAACGCGAGCAGCAGGAATTGCAGTTTCCAGAACCGCATTGCGGCCTCCTTGCAAAGTCTTACGCCTGCACCGGGTCAACCAGCGCGTATATTCTGACGTTAGTTCTGCTGTGGGGGAGATCACTCAAAAAGGAGCCACATCATGTTGAACCTGTCGAAACTGTCAGCACTGGCCGTCGCCTCAGGCGTCGCCGCGCTGGTTGCCGGAACCGCGAGCGTCGCTTTCGCCGCGGAAACGCAATTCCAGAAAGACCATCCGCGCCGCGCCCAGGTGAACAGCCGCCTGAACAACCAGAACCAGCGCATCAAGGCGGAAAGGAAGTCGGGCGAGATCAGCAAGGGCCAGGCGGCGCAGCTGCACAAGCAGGACCGCCAGATCCGCAAAGAAGAGCGCGCGGACGCCAGCAAGAACGGCGGCCACATCACCAAGCAGGAGCAGCGTTCGCTGAACCGGCAGGAAAACGCCGTCAGCCGCGAAATCGGCAAGTAACGGGCGGCGCCCGGCGGAATCAGTCGGGCTTGTCGTTGCAGCGCGTGGCGGTACCCTTCGCGGTTTTCACGGCGAAGCACCGCTTGTCGTCGTCCGGCGCGACGGCGGCCGGATCGGGCTGCGGCGCGACGGGCGCCGCCGCGGCGGGCCGCATCGGCGCGGCAGGCGCCGGCGGCTGGAACTGCAGCGCGGGCGTCACGCTCGCGCGGCCGGTGACCTCGCCGGCCGACGTCAGCCCGAGCAGGCTGCATTCCTTGCCCGAGTAGGTGATTTTTCCGGCGGCGTCCTTGCACTTGTACATATCCTGCGCCGCAGCCTGCGCGCAGAGCAACGATGCCGATGCTGCAAAGCAGAATTTCATCATTCGATTCATGTCAGTCCCGATCCGGCAACGCGTAACCGGCAAACAGGAATATCCCGAGAGAGACCAGCACGCTGAGGCAGCCTACCGTAATTCCGAGCCTTTTTCCGTGCCATAACGCACCGAACCAGCGGTTGAATTGGTCGATGAGAACGGCGCCCTTGCCGCCGAATTCCTCCAGCCCGCGGATGTAGCGCCTCGATGCCTGCGGGTCGATGGGGTAGGAAATGCCGTCCACGATGACGTAGCCCGCGCCGCCCTCCGGCGGCTCGTCCACGGCCGTCTGGTAGATCAGCAGCGCGGCGGCAAGCCCCAGCACCAGGATGACGAGGCCGCACAGGTGCAGCCGCGCTTTCAGCTCGGTGTTATTCACGATGCTTTCGATTATGCCAAGCTAACGCCATCGACACCTTGCAGCCACGACAGCATCCCGACCCGCTGCTTCCGGCGGTGTGCGCGCTCGGCATCGCGCAGATCACCGCCTGGGGCACGAGCTACTACAGCCTGGGCGTGCTGGCCGGCCCGATTTCGGCGGATACCGGCTGGAGCAAAAGCCTCATCTACTTCGGCTTCACGGTCGCGCTGCTGGCGATGGGCGCGGTGTCGGCCTGGGTGGGCCGCGCCATCGACCGCCACGGCGCGCGCATCGTCATGGCCATCGGCACGCTGCTGGTCTCGGCCGGATTGCTCGCGCTGTCGCTGGTGCGCGGCGAAACGGCCTATCTCGCGGCCTGGGCCTTCCTCGGCGTCGGCATGCGCCTGTCGCTCTACGACGCGGCCTTCGCCGCGCTGGTGCAGGTGGCGCCCTCGCGCGGGCGCCAGGCGATTTCCTACCTCACGCTGTTCGGCGCTTTCGCCTCCACCGTGTTCTGGGTGATCGGCCATTACCTCAACGAGGCCGCAGGCTGGCGCCAGACGCTGGTGATGTTCGCCGGCATCAACCTCGCGGTCTGCCTGCCGCTCAACTGGTTCGGCCTGGCGCGGCGCGAAGCGGCGGACGCGCACGGCCGCGCCGCCGCCCAGGGCCGCGATCCGCGCGACGGGCCTCCGCTCGCCGGGCGCATGCGCTCCGTGGCGATCGTGCTGTTCGCGCTGGTGATGTCGCTCAACGGCTTCGTCTTCGGCGTGGTCACGGTGCAGCTGGTGCCGCTGCTGGAGGCGGCGGGCCTGGGCGCCGCGGCCGCGGTATGGCTGGCCTCGCTCAAGGGCTTCTCCCAATTCGGCGGCCGGATGGTGGAAATCGTCTTCGGCCGCCGGCTGCGCGCCATCACCATCGCGCGCATCGCCATCGGCGTGCTGCCGGCGTCCTTCGTGCTGCTGCTGCTCGCGGCCGGCAATTTCCAGGTGCTGCTCGCCTTCACGCTGCTGATGGGCGCGTCGCAGGGCGTGATCACCATCGTGCGCGGCGCGCTGCCGCTGGCCCTGTTCGGCGCCGCGGGCTACGGCGCGGTGCTGGGGCTGGTGGCGACCCCGATATCGATCGTGATCGCCGCCGCGCCGACGCTGTTTGCCATGCTCGTCGAGCGCTGGGGCTGGCGCACGGCCGAAGCGGTGCTGCTGGCCACCGCCGCGGCCTCCTGGCTGTCCATGGAGCTGATGACGCGCTGGTACGAACGCCGCCGCCCGGCCGCCCTGGCCCCGCAAACGCCAAGCATTTGATTTTATTGACCCCGCTCCCGCATTCCTGTATAAAGGCGGGGCAGGATTCTCAAGCAGTGAAAAGGCTGGTCAGGTCGTAGCGTTCGCGCTGTGCTCATCAGGTCAATTTTTCTCTTCCTTGATTTTCCGCAGGGCTAGATGCCCTTCTACCAATTGCATTCAAGGAAACGAACATGAGTACAGGTACCGTCAAGTGGTTCAACGACGCCAAGGGCTTCGGCTTCATTACGCCGGACGATGGCGGCAAAGACCTTTTCGTGCATTTCTCGGCGATCCAGGCCGGCGGCTTCAAGTCGCTTAAAGAGAACGACAAGGTTTCGTTCGAAGTCGGTCAAGGCGCGAAGGGCCCGAACGCCACCAACGTCAAGCCGATCTAACGATCGTCGAGCCGGACAAAAGCCCGGAGTTCCGGGCTTTTTTAATTTTCAGGCCAAACTATCTATGAGCATTCCAATTCTCGAGCGCAAGCGTTACATGATCGGCAAGTACGAGATCATCGCGCAGCCCTTCGCCTATTCCTCGCACATGTTCCGCTACACCGTGTTCGTGGACGGCAAGCGCATCGGCGCGATGGCGAGCGTGCCTTCGGAGTCCGACTGCCTGTTCATGGAAAAGCCGCCGATCGTGCCGCCGCTGGTGCCCTACCAGGCGGTGTACCGGCCGGGCCGGCCCAAGAAAGGCGCGCCGCCGCGCGTCGCCACCGAACCGCCGCAGCCGCCGCGCGAAGAACTGCCGCATGGCATGGCGTTTCCGCAGGCCAACGACGACCGCTAGCGTTCCGCAATGAACGGCTTGCGCCTGGCCGTCGTCCTGATCGCGGGCATCCCGCTCGCCGCGTGCAGCACGGTGAAGGAGCTGCTGCCGTTCGGCGAAAAGGAATACACCGAAAACAGCCGCAAGCCGGCCAACGCCACCGAATACCTCTGCGAGGGCGGCAAGCGCTTCTACGTGCGCACGCTGGACGCCGGCGCCGTCTGGCTGATCGCGCCCGACCGCGAAATCCGCCTGGAAAAAGTGGCGGGCGCCGCCGGCATGAGCTACGGCGCGGGGCGCGTGCTGCTCGAAATGAGCGGACCGGACGCCATGCTGACCGATCCGCCGGCGCTGTTCGCCGGCTGCAAGCGCGCAGACGCCAAGCCCTGATGTCCCCCGCCCTGGGGAAACTCGGTGCCGCCGCCGGCGCGCTGCTCAAGGAACGCAAGCACACCATCGCCGTCGCCGAATCCTCCGCGGGCGGGCTGATCAACGCCGCGCTGGTGGCGGTGCCGGGGGCGTCCGCGTACTACCTGGGAGGCGGCGTGGTCTACACGCCCAAGGCGCGCGTGGTGCTGCTGGGCATCGGCAAGGAGGAACTCGCGGGCATGCGCTCGGCGAGCGAACCTTACGCCATGCTGGCCGCGCGCAGGGTGCGCGCCAACCTGGGCGCGACCTGGGGATTGAGCGAAACCGGCGCGAGCGGCCCGGACGGCAACCGCTACGGCGACGCGCCCGGCCACGCCTGCATCGCGGTGAGCGGCCCGGTGGAGGAAGTCATCACGCTGGAAACCGGCAGCGCCGACCGCGAAGCGAACATGGGGGCGTTCGCGCGGAAGGCGCTGGAACTGCTGGAAGCCTGCCTGCGCAGGTCCTAGGCGAAGAGGCTCATTCCCTCGGCGACCACGAACAGCACCGTGAACACGATGAGGAAGAAGCGTCCGGTCATGTAGACGCTGCGCTTCACGTTCGAATCCGAGAAGCAGCCGGCAGCCGCGGCAAGACAGAAGAACAGCCCTCTCAGTGCTTTCACGGCTCACCTCCTCATGGCGGGAGCCGCCATGATGCGCCGCCAAGCTTGCTGCAGGCTGTCGCGGAAAAAAGTATTTATTGAACTTCCGCGCGCGCCCGCGCTCTCAGGGCGCCGTGAGCAGCGCGATCGCTCCCAGCACCGCGAATATCGCCGCGGCGATGCGCCGCACGATGCTCACCGGCACGCGCCGCAGGATGCGTTCGCCGAAATACACCGCCGGCACGTCGGCGATCATCATTCCCAGCGTGGTGCCCGCGACCACCAGCGCCAGCGAGTCGTAGCGCGCCGCCAGCGCCACGGTGGCGATCTGCGTCTTGTCGCCGATCTCGACGAGGAAAAACGCGATCAGCGTGGCGAGAAACGCACCGTAGCGTCCGCGCGGCGCCTCGTTGCCGTCGATCTTGTCAGGAACCAGCGTCCAGGCCGCCATGGCGAGGAACGACACGCCGAGGATCCAGCGCAGCGTGTCGCGGCCCAGCGCGCGCGCGACCTCCACGCCCAGCCAGGCGGCCAGCGCGTGGTTGGCGAGCGTGGCGGCGAGGATGCCGGCGACCACCGGCAGTGCGCGCCGGTAGCGCGCCGCCAGCAGCAGCGCGAGCAGCTGCGTCTTGTCGCCCATTTCGGCGAGGGCGACGACGCCCGTGGATACGAGGAAGGGTTCCAGCATTTCCGCAGAATAGCGGGAATAAACCGGCGCAGGCCGCGGTCTTGCATCCTGTACCCACCTAAAGGAGAGCGCCATGACGCAGCCGTTCGATCGCAGGGAATTCCTGAAACTCGCGGGACTGGGCGGCGCGGTATTCGCGTCCGGCCTGGCCGGCTGCGCCGGCATGGCGGGCGCAAAATACGACGAGTTCTATTTCGTGCAGCTCTCCGACACGCATTGGGGTTTCAAGGGCGCGGCGCTCAACCCGGACGCGGACGGCACGCTGCAAAAGGCGGTGGCCGCGGTCAACGCGCTGCCCGAGCAGCCGGATTTCATCGTCTTCACCGGCGACCTGACGCACACCACCGACGATCCGAAGGAACGCC
>CAZPNH010000138.1:0-5833 GCA_964587635.1 uncultured Bordetella sp. | reverse complement strand
CCCCTCGCGCCGGACGTCAAGGCGGACATCATCGCCCGCGGCACGCCGGGCTTCTCGGGCGCCGACCTCGCCAACCTCGTCAACGAGGCGGCGCTGTTCGCCGCGCGCAAGAACAAGCGCCTGGTGGACATGGAGGACTTCGAGCACGCCAAGGACAAGGTGTTCATGGGCCCGGAGCGCAAGTCCATGGTGATCACCGAGGAAGAGCGGCGCGCGACCGCGTACCACGAGTCCGGCCACGCCATCGTCGGCGGCCTGCTGCCCGGCATCGATCCGGTGCACAAGGTCACCATCATGCCGCGCGGTCGAGCGCTGGGCCTGACCTGGATCCTGCCCGAGCGCGACCGCCTGAGCCAGTACAAGAAGCAGATGCTCGCGCAGATCAGCTTCATGTTCGGCGGCCGCATCGCCGAGCAGCTGTTCGTGTCGGACATCTCCACCGGCGCGGCCAACGACTTCGAGCGCGCGACGCAGCTCGCGCGCGACATGGTGACGCGCTTCGGCATGTCCGATTCCCTCGGGCCGATGGTCTACGCGGAGAACGACGGCGAGGTGTTCCTCGGCCGCTCGATCACCACGCACAAGAACGTGTCGGAGGCGACGCTGCAGAAGGTGGACGCGGAAATCCGCCGCATCATCGACCAGCAGTACGCGGTCGCCTACAAGCTGATCGACGAGAACCGCGACAAGATCGAGGCGATGACCAAGGCGCTGCTCGAATGGGAAACCATCGACGCCGACCAGATCGCCGACATCATGGCCGGCAAGCCGCCGCGCTCGCCGAAGGTCAGCGCGTCGGCCAGCACGCCGCCCAGCACGCCGACCGACGGCGCGCAGGGCGCGACCGCGCCGGCCCCGAGCGCCTGAGCGGGGTCCTGCGCTGCGGCGGGTTCCTCCTGCCGCTGGACCGTCCGCTGCTGATGGGCGTGTTGAACATCACGCCCGATTCCTTTTCTGATGGCGGAAAATTTCTCGATCCGAAAGCGGCCATAGCACATGGTCGCCGCCTGATTGAAGAGGGCGCCGATATTCTCGATATCGGCGGCGAGTCCTCACGGCCGGGTGCCCGGGCCGTTGCGGAACAGGAAGAACTCGATCGTGTTATCCCTGTATTGAAAGCCTTGAAGGATGTGCCCGTTTCCGTCGACACGCGCCGGCCCTCCGTGATGCGCGCGGTGCTTGCAGAGGGCGCGTCCATGATCAACGACATCGAGGCATTGACCGCGCCGGGCGCGCTGGACGCGGTCGCCGACGGCGATTGCGCGGTGTGCCTCATGCACAAGCAGGGCGATCCGGCGACCATGCAGCAGGATCCCCGCTACGGCGACGTCGCCGGCGAAGTCAGGCAGTTCCTCACGACGCGCATCGCCGCCTGCGAAATCGCCGGCATCGAGCGCGACCGCATCACCATCGACCCCGGTTTCGGCTTCGGCAAGACCGCCGGGCATAATTTCGCGCTGCTGAAGCGGCTGCCGGAGCTGGCTGCGCTGGGCGTGCCCGTGCTGGCCGGCTGGTCGCGCAAGTCCACGCTGGGGGCGGTCACCGGCCGGCCGGTGGGCGAGCGCCTGGCGGGCAGCCTGGCCGCCGCTTTGCTCGCTTTGCAGGGTGGGGCGACAATACTGCGTGTGCACGACGTCAAGGAGACGCGGGACGTGATCGCAATGTGGCAGGCCTCGCAGGCATGAGCCGGAAGTACTTCGGCACGGACGGCGTGCGCGGTACCGTCGGGCAAGCGCCGATGACGCCGGATTTCGTGCTGCGCCTGGGCTACGCCGCCGGCAAGGTGCTGGCCGGCAAACTGACGGTCAGCGGCAGCCATCCGACGGTCCTCGTCGGCAAGGACACCCGCATCTCCGGCTACATGGTCGAGGCGGCGCTGGAGGCGGGGCTCACCGCTGCGGGCGTCAATGTCATGCTGTGCGGCCCGCTGCCGACGCCCGGTGTCGCCTACCTCACGCGCGCGCTGCGGCTTTCCGCGGGCGTGGTGATCAGCGCCTCGCACAATCCGTACGCCGACAACGGCATCAAGTTCTTCTCGCGCGACGGCTTCAAGCTGCCGGACGAGGTGGAGGCGGAAATCGAGCACATGCTCGACCAGCCGATCGGCTGCAACGAATCGGCGAAGCTGGGCCGCGCGCACCGGGTGGACGACGCGCAGGGCCGCTACATCGAGTTCTGCAAGTCGACGTTCCCGAACGAGCTGGACCTCAAGGGCATGAACATCGTGGTGGATTGCGCCAATGGCGCGGCCTACGACGTCGCGCCAAAAGTGTTCCACGAGCTGGGCGCCGAGGTCGTTTCCATCGGCGTCGCCCCGGACGGCTTCAACATCAACGACATGTTCGGCGCCACGGCGACCGGCAACCTGGTGATGGAAGTGAAGCGCCGGAAGGCGGACCTCGGCATCGCGCTGGACGGCGACGCCGACCGCATCGTGATCGTGGACGGCAAGGGCAGGGCCTACGACGGCGACCAGCTGCTCTACGTGATCGTGAAGCACCGCGCCTGGAAGGAGAAGATCGCCGGCGTCGCCGGCACGCTGATGACCAACCTCGCGTTCGAGCAGGCGCTGGCCGCGATGAACATCCCGTTCGCGCGCGCGCGCGTCGGCGACCGCTACGTGCTCGAGCTGCTGCGCGAGCGCAAGTGGCTGCTGGGCGGCGAAAACTCCGGCCACATCATCTGCCTGGACAAGCACACCACCGGTGACGGCATCATCTCGGCGCTGCAGGTGCTCACCGCGATGCGCGAGTCGGACAAAACGCTGGCCGAATTGACCGGGGACCTCGAGATGTTTCCGCAGGTGCTGCTCAACGTCGAGGTGCCCAAGGGCTTCAACTGGAAGAAGCACCAGGCGATCGCCGACGCGCAGTCGCGCGCCGAGCGCTCGCTCAACGGCCGCGGCCGGGTGCTGCTGCGGCCTTCGGGCACCGAGCCGGTGCTGCGCGTGATGGTCGAGGGCGAGCCGCGCGAGGCCATCGAATCCGCGGCGAAATCCATCGCGGACTCGGTCCGCAAGGCCGCGCGCGCCTAGCGTGCCGCATGTCCCGCGATCACCACCCTCACCACGACCATGCCCATGGGCATGGCCACGGACATTCTCATGCGCCGCCGGGAAACAATCTGATATTCGCCGCCGGCGTGGCGCTCAACCTGGGCTTCGTCGCGGTTGAAGTGGCCTATGGGCTGACGGCGAATTCGCTCGCGCTGCTGTCCGACGCGGCCCACAACCTGGGCGACGTCTTCGGCCTGCTGATCGCGTGGAGCGCCTTCACCTGGGCAAGTCGCTGCCGACCAAGCGCCGCACCTACGGCCTGCGGCGCTCCTCGATCCTGGCCGCGCTCACCAATGCCGTCGTGCTGCTGCTGGTCGTCGGCGGCATCGTCTGGGAAGCCGTCGGGCGCTTCACGGACCCCGAGGCGGTGCAGGGCGGCACGGTCATCTGGGTGGCCGCCGCCGGCGTGCTGATCAACACCATTTCGGCGCTGCTGTTCATGGCGGGGCGCAAGAAGGACCTGAACATCAACGGCGCGTTCCTGCACATGGCGAGCGACGCGGTGGTGTCGCTGGGCGTGGTGCTCGCCGGGCTGGGCATCCTCGCCACCGGCTGGAGCTGGCTCGATCCGGCCATCAGCATCGCCATCAGCGGCATCATCATCTGGGGCACCTGGGGCCTGCTGCGGGAATCGCTGGCGCTCGCCATGGATGCCGTTCCCGCGGGCATCGACTCGCACGCGGTCGAAACCTACCTGGCGGGCCTGCCTGGCGTGGCGGCGGTGCACGACCTGCACATCTGGGGCATGAGCACGACGGAGGTCGCGCTCACGGCCCACCTGGTGATGCCCGAGCCGCCCGCCGACGACGGGCTCCTTGGCGAGGTGTGCCACGAACTTCGTCATCGCTTCGAGATCGGCCACGTCACCATCCAGATCGAGCACGGCGACATCGCCTGCCACCAGGCGCCGGCCCACGTTGTCTAGGTAAGAAGGAAGGGGTCGCAAGGCCTGCTTGACTGCAGTTTATATTTCCACTATTCTGGAAATGTGGAAACGATGCAGGCCGTGCAATCCCTCAGCGCCTTGGCGCAGGCCTCGCGCCTTGCGATCTTCAGGCTCCTGGTCCAGGCAGGGCCCGCCGGAATGGCCGCCGGCAGCATCGGCGAAAAACTGGGACTGCCTGCGGCAACGCTGTCGTTCCATCTCGCCGGGCTGACCCGGGCCGGCCTCGCGAAAAGCCGCCAGGACGGACGCTTTGTCATCTACACCGCCGATTTCGACAACATGAACGCGCTCGTCGGTTTTCTGACCGACAACTGCTGCGGCGGGCAGTCGTGCGTGCCCGCAGCCGTTCGCACGCGTCGCGCGGCGCGATGAACGTCCTGTTTCTCTGCACCGGCAATTCGGCGCGGTCCATCCTCGCCGAGGCCTACCTCAACTCGGCGGGCAAGGGACGGTTCAGGGCCTACAGCGCAGGCAGCAGGCCGGGCGGCCGAGTCAATCCGTTCGCACTGGAGTTGCTCGAGCGTACACGGATAGACACCGAGGGGCTGCGTTCGAAGAG
This sequence comes from uncultured Bordetella sp., assembly GCA_964587635.1. Lineage (GTDB taxonomy): Bacteria > Pseudomonadota > Gammaproteobacteria > Burkholderiales > SG8-39 > RBG-16-66-20. Next base: position 1,273 of record CAZPNH010000138.1, on the reverse strand, counting down.
CTGGGACGAGTTCGCGCGGCCCGACGCGCCGAAGATGGACTTCGTATTCACCGTGTGCGACAACGCCGCGGCCGAGCCTTGCCCTTACTGGCCGGGGCAGCCGATGACTGCGCACTGGGGTGTGCCCGATCCGGCAGCGGTCGAAGGCGGCGACGAAGACAAGCGCAGGGTATTCCGGCAGGCACTGTCCGTCCTGTCGGCGCGCATCAACCTGCTCATCAACCTGCCGCTGGACAAGCTCGACCATCTGGCGATCAAGCGCAGGCTCGAGGACATCGGCAAGACCGGATCCGAAGTAAACGCGTGAGTGCGGCGCGCCGGGCGCTGGCGGATGGGCTGGGCACCGCGCTGCTGCTGGCGGTGGTCGTGGGCTCGGGAATCATGGGTGAACGGCTTTCGGGCGGCAATGCCGGCCTTGCGTTGCTCGCCAATTCCCTCGCCACCGGCTTTGCGCTGAGCGCGCTCATCGTCGCGTTCGGGCCTCGGTCCGGGGCGCACTTCAATCCTGTCGTTACCGTCGCGCTGGCGCTGCGCAGGGAATTTCCGGCCCGGGAAATCCTGCCATATGCGGCGGCCCAGTTCACGGGCGCGCTGCTCGGCGTTTTCGCCGCGCACGCGATGTTCGATGTGCCGCTGCTGCAAATGGGCGAAAAAGCGCGCTTCGGCCCCGCGCAATGGTGGAGCGAAGTGGTGGCTACTTTCGGCCTGGTTTTTGTCGTGCTTTCTTCCGACAGGAAGGCAGCGCCATTCGCGATTGGCGCCTATATCGCGGCTGCTTACTGGTTCACCGCGTCGACCTCGTTCGCCAATCCGGCGGTGACGCTGGCGCGCGGTTTTACCGCCACGTTTTCGGGCATCCGGCCCGGGGATGTGGCGGGATTCGCGGTTGCTCAAGCGATCGGACTGGTGTTCGCGCTTTGGGCTGATCGGACATTCTTTGACGGGGAAAACGGCGCTAAGTAAACTCGCGCCTCCTTGAGCGACTCCCCTCAGATTCCCGCCGAGCGCGCCGTCGCGCTCTATCGCACGATGGCGCGCATCCGCGCCTTCGAGAACGCCGCCGAGGAGGCGTCCAAAGGCGGCGTTTCCGCGTTCGGCGCGGCCCTGAGCAATGACGTCAGGGTGCGCGGTCCGCTGCACCTGTCCACGGGGCAGGAAGCGGTGCCGGCCGGGGTCTGCGCAAACCTCTCGCGGGAAGACCTGATCACATCCACGCATCGCGGCCACGGCCACACGCTCGCCAAGGGCGCGTCGATGGAGAAGATGATGTGCG
>CAZPNH010000137.1:0-5837 GCA_964587635.1 uncultured Bordetella sp. | reverse complement strand
GACCGCTGCAAAACGCCCGGCGGATTTTCCTTGCAGCCGGGGAATAAAGGGGAAAGATGCCATTACACTTTAAGTGGGTGCGATAACGGCCTGACGGAAAAATAGTAGTAAAGTATTCGCGCTCATTCGTGGAGGGGGGAATCTGTGGGCGAAGGGGTGTCCGGACCTATCAAGGTCCTCGTCATCGATGACAGCAACACCATCCGCAGGAGCGCGGAGATTTTCCTGCGCCAGGCGGGGTTCGAGGTGGTGCTGGCCGAAGACGGCTTCGATGCGCTGGCGAAGATCAGCGACCACCAGCCGAAAGTGATTTTCGTCGACATCATGATGCCGCGGCTCGACGGCTATCAGACCTGCACGCTGGTGAAGCAGAACCCCAACCTCAAGTCGACGCCGGTCATCATGTTGTCGAGCAAGGATGGCGTGTTCGACCGCGCGCGCGGCCGGCTTGCCGGCTCGGACCGCTATCTCACCAAGCCCTTCACCAAAGAAACGCTGATCGACGCGGTCAACGCCTGTGTAAACCCGGCCGCCGCGTCCTCATCCACCGCTACTTAACCCAGCAGCCGAGAGGTCAAGCCCCGTGCCGATCAAAAACATTCTCGTCGTAGACGATTCGCCCACCGACCGCCAGCACCTGAGCGACATACTCGCCAAGAGCGGCTACGCAGTGACCATCGCGGAGAGCGCGGAGGAGGCCCTCGCGAAGGTGAAGCAGCTGCGGCCCGACCTGGTGCTCATGGACGTGGTGATGCCGGGACAGAGCGGCTACCAGGCGACGCGCACGCTCAGCAAGGACAGCAGCACCAAGGACATCCCGGTCATCATGTGCACCAGCAAGGGCCAGGAAACCGACCGCATCTGGGGCATGCGCCAGGGCGCGCGCGACTATATCGTCAAGCCGGTAAGCCAGACGGAACTGCTGGCGAAGATCTCGGCGCTCGGCTGATGGCGGCCCGCACCTCCCTGCGCGATTACCAGCGCGAACTGGCCGAGCGGCTGCGCAGCGCGGCCAGCGGCAGCCGCGCGGCCTCCAAGCTCGGCGTGCAGGTCGGCGCGGAAGCCTGGCTGGTGGATCTGGCCGACGCGGGGGAGATGATTCCCGTGCCCGCGGTCACGCCGGTGCCGCTCGCGCGGCCGTGGTTTCGCGGCGTCGCCAATATCCGCGGCAAGCTCTACAGCGTGGTGGATTTTCCGGCTTTCCTCGGCGGCGGCGCGGTGGCGCCTGGCGAGCACACGCGGCTGCTGCTGCTCGGCGAGCGGTTCCGCATGGGCAGCGCACTGCTGGTGGACCGTTCGCTCGGCTTGCGCGGCGCCGAACAACTGGAGGCGCGGGCGGCGCAGGAGGGCGGGGCGCCCTGGCTGAAGGCCGAATACAGCGACAAGGACGGCAGGCAGTGGAAGGAACTTGACGTGGCGAAGCTGGTGCAGGACCCCGCGTTCCTTGAGGTGGCGGCATGAGGGCTGCGACAAAACTGGAGGATGGCATGAAGAGAATCGCGATAGCGGGGGTGGCGGCGGCTTTTGCCGTGGCGCTGGCGCAAGGGGTGGCGGCGGAGGACGGGGTCACCGCCGACAGGATCCTGCTCGGGCAGTCGGTGGCGCTGACCGGGCCCGCGGCCCAGCTCGGCATCCAGATGCGCAACGGCATCAAGGCCTACCTGGATTACATCAACGCCAAGGGCGGCGTGAACGGCCGCAAGATCGAATTGACCACGCTGGACGACGGCTACGAGCCGGCCCGGACCGTGCCGAACACCAAGAAGCTGATCGAGCAGGACAAGGTATTCGCGCTCGTCGGCTACGTCGGCACGCCGACCAGCGTGCCGGCGATCCCGGTATTCACCGAGGCCAGAGTGCCGTTCATCGGGCCGTTCACCGGCGCCGAATCGCTGCGCGTGCCGTTCAACCGCTACATCTTTCACGTGCGCGCCAGCTACTACGACGAAACCGACAAGATCGTCGAACAGGTGGTGTCGACCGGCGGCAAGAACATCGCGGTGTTCTACCAGAATGACGGCTACGGGCAGGCCGGCCTGAAAGGCGTCGAGCTGGCCACGCAGAAACGCAACATGAAAATCTCGACGCTGGCAACGGTCGAGCGCAACACGGTCAAGGTGGAGGAGGCGGTGAAGAAGATCGACGCCGCCAAGCCCGACGCGGTGGTCATGATCAGCGCCTATACCGCCTGCGCCGAGTTCATCCGCCAGATGAAGAAGGCGGGCAGCACGGCCACGTTCTACAACGTGTCCTTTGTCGGCAGCAGCGCGCTGGCGGAGGCGCTCGGCAACGACGGTCCGGGCGTGGCCATCTCGCAGGTGGTGCCGTATCCCTGGGGCACGGCGGTGCCGGTGGTGAAGGAATACCAGCAGCTCTCGGAGAAGGCCGGCTTCAAGGACTACAACTTCAGCGCGATCGAGGGCTTCCTCGTGGCGAAGGTCGTCGTCGAAGGGCTGCGGCGCGCGGGCAAAACTCTGACGCGCGAAGCCTTCATCGGCGCGATGGAGAAAATGCAGGACGTCGACCTGGGCGGCTTCTACATCGGCTATTCACCCACCAACCACGCCGGCTCGAAGTTCGTCGACCTGACGATCATCGGCCGGGACGGCAAGTTCTTGCGATAGGGGAAAGACCATGGCAATCAAACTGGGTTCACTCAAGCTTCCCTTCGCCAAGGGCGGCGGCGCCGGCAACAAGGCGCGCGCGCAAGCGGCCGCCGGCCCGTCGGCGGGGCTGCCGCTCATCGGCGGCCTCGCCACGGGACTGCAGCTGCAGATCCTCATCGGCGCGCTGGTGTTCGTGCTGGCGATCGCGGCGATCGTCGTCGTCATCGACACGCGCCAGGGCACCTTCGGCACCATCTACATCGCCAGCGTCGGCAAGATCCAGACGCTGTCGCAGCGCCTCGCCAAGGCCGCGCAGCTGGCCTCGCGCGGCAACGTCGAGGCCTTCAAGCAGCTGCGCAGCAGCCGCGACGAGTTCGCCGCGCTGATCAAGCTGCTCGATGCGGGCGGCGAGAGCGGCAACGTGACGCTGCCGTCGACGCCCAGCGCGGTGCGGCCGGCGCTGGACGAACTCAACAAGGAATGGGGCAAGACCGACCGCAACGCAACCCTGGTGCTGGACGAGGAGAAAAACCTGGTGGCGCTCGGCAGCGCGGTGCGCTCGATCAACAACACCAACCAGTCGCTGCAGGAAATCACCGACGAAATCGCCGCGCTCAGCGTGCAGGGCGGCGGCTCGCCGCGCCAGAACGCGATCACCTCGCAACTGATGATGATCACCCAGCGCATGGCGAAGAACGCCAACACCATGCTGGCGGAGAACGTGGTCGACCCCGAGGTGGCGTTCCTGCTGGGCAAGGACACCAACACCTTCCGCGACACCGTGCAGGGCCTGCTGCAGGGCAACCCGGCGCAGCGCATCAGCCGCGTGGAGGATGCGGAACTGCGCGCCAAGGTCACCGAGCTGCAGACCGGCTTCGCCGAATACCAGCGCGCGGTGAACGCCATCCTCGGCAACCAGGCGCGGCTGGTCGGCGCCAAGCGCGCGTCCTTCGAGATGTTCAACGACAGCGAAGCGCTGCTGCAGTCCGCCGAGAAGCTGAGCGCGGCCTACGAGCAGAATCTCGGCGGCCGGCGCTACAACCTGGTCGTGCTGGTCGTGGTGTCGGCGGTGGCGCTGCTGCTGCTGTTGCTGATCGGCAAGGTGTACGTCGACGACAGCCGGCGCCGCGCCGTGGAGAGCGAGCGGGTGAACAAGCAGAACCAGGAGGCCATCCTTCGGCTGCTGGACGAGATCAGCAATCTCGCGGACGGCGACCTGACCGCGCGCGCGCGCGTGACCGAGGAAATCACCGGTGCCATCGCCGACTCGATCAACGTCACCGTCGACGCGCTGCGCCGGCTGGTGGCGGGCGTCAACTCCGCCTCGCAGCAGGTGACGACGGCGACCGCCGAGGCGCAGACCATTTCCAGCCAGCTGCTGAAGGCGGCGCAGACGCAGGCGGCCAAGATCCAGGGCACCGGCCAGTCGGCGGTGCAGATGGCGCAGTCGATGACCGACGTGTCGAAGAGCGCCAGCGATTCGGCCAAGGTGGCGCAGACCTCGCTTAATGTCGCGGAAAAAGGCGCGCAGGCGGTGCAGAACGCGATCCGCGGCATGAACGACATCCGCGAGCAGATCCAGGAGACGTCCAAGCGCATCAAGCGCCTGGGCGAGAGCTCGCAGGAGATCGGCGAGATCGTGCAGCTCATTTCGGACATCACCGAGCAGACCAACGTGCTGGCGCTGAACGCCGCGATCCAGGCGGCCTCCGCCGGCGAAGCCGGGCGCGGCTTCACGGTGGTGGCGGAGGAGGTGCAGCGGCTGGCGGAACGCTCCGGCGAGGCGACCAAGCACATCGCCGCGATCGTCAAGTCGATTCAGGGCGATACGCAGGACGCGATCGAGGCCATGGAGCGCAGCACGCGCGGCGTGGTGGAGGGCACCCGGACGGCGGACGAAGCCGACCGCGCCCTGCACGAGATCGAGAAGGTGTCCAATCAGCTTGCCGAGCTGATCGGCGCGATCTCCAACGCCACCCAGCAGCAGGCGGCTTCGGCCAGCGGCGTGGCCGCGGCCATGAACGAGATCCTCGCGATCACGCAGATGACCACCGAAGGCACGCGGCGCACGGCGGGTTCCACCGAGCGCCTGGCCGCGCTCGCCGACGAACTGAAATCTTCCGTGTCCGGCTTCAAACTCGCCTGACGGGTTCATGGGCAACAACGCCGCCACCCTGCTGTCCTGGATCACCGCCGAGGTCGATCAGGCGCTGACGCTGGTCCGCGACCAGATCGCCAAATTCTCGTCGTCCGGGGATGCGGCGCTGCTGGCGCCGTGCGCGGGGCACCTGCATCAGGTGAGCGGCGCGCTGCGCATGGTCGGGCTCGCGGGCGCGACACGTTTCTGCGAGGCGATCGAGGGCGGCTTTGCCGCGCCGGGCGGCGCGCCGCCCGGCGGCCCCATGCTGGGCGCCATCGACCGCGCGATCCAGGCGCTCAAGGAGTTCGTCGACGGCCTGGAGCGCGGCCAGGCGAACGCGCCGCTCCGGCTGTTTCCGGCCTATCGCGAACTCACTGCGCTGCAGGGCAAGCTGGACAGTTCCGAGCGGGACCTGTTTTTCCCGGACCTGTCGCTGCGGGCGCCGGCGCATCCGCAGCCGATCAGCCAGCCCAAGGACGAGGTGACGGCCTATCTGCAAGGGCAACGCGCGCAGTTCCAGAGAGGCCTGCTCGCCTGGCTGCGCAGCCAGCCGGGCGGCCTCGATCAGATGCGGCAGGCGGTCGATGGTTTCCACCGCATCGCCGAGCAGCTCCCGGAGCCGCGCGCGATCTGGTGGGTGGCAGCAGGCCTGCTGGAGGGCCTCGGGCAATCCGACGATCCGGAGTGGCTGGCCGCCGCCAAGGCGCTGGGCAACCGGATCGACCGCCAGATGCGCGAGGGGCTGGAAACCGTCAACGAATCGCTGCTCTGCGATTCGCTGTACGCCATCGCCAGATGCAAGGCGGCGACGCCTCGCATCAAGGAGATCCGGCAGCTTTACCAGCTCGACAGCCTGTTCCCGGAGCCGCCGAAGGTGGGCGGCGCGCTGGAATTCGACCTCGACTGGCTGGAGCCCGCGCTCTACGACATGCACTCGCGCCTCGACGCGCTGAAGGGCGCCTGGGTGCAGTACGCCGCGGGCGAGCAGAAGAACACGGTGCGCTTCCGCGAACTGGTCGCCTCGTTCAGGGCCAAGGCCGCGCCGCTCGGCAACCAGCACCTGATCAAGCTGCTGGAGGCCATCGCGCTGG
>CAZPNH010000136.1:0-5848 GCA_964587635.1 uncultured Bordetella sp. | reverse complement strand
GCCACGGCGAGGTCGTAGCGCTCCTGCGCCTCGTGCGTGTCGGTGATGGTCGCCGTGCCGACCTCGAAATTGCGCTTGGCCTGCGCCAGCTGCTCGGCGATGGCGATTTTCTGCGCGCCGACCAGGGCCAGCGAGACGTCCGAAGCCAGCACGTCGAAGTAGGCCTGGGCGACGCGCACGATCAGGTCCTGGCCCGCCTGGCCGAAGGTGCCCTCCGCCTGCCGCACCTGCTGCTCCGCCTGGTCGAACTGCAGCCAGTTCTGCGGCCGGTAGACCGGCTGGGAAAACGACAGCAGGTAATTGCGGTTGTAGTAGGTGCGCGCGGATTGCGGCACCGGGGTCGGTCCGTAGGGATCGATGCCGAGGTGGTTGGTGGTGGTGGACGCGGTCAGGCCTACGGTCGGCAGCACCAGCGAGCGTCCCTGCGGCAGCTTCTCGAGGCCCGCCTGCAGCGCGTAGCGCGCCGAGGCGTACACCGCATCGTAGGCCTTGGCGTCGCGGTAGACCTGCTGCAGGTCCTGCGCGACCGCGGGCGACGCGACGACAAAAAGAGCAAGCAGAAAAGCGCGCATCTCGCAGGCCCTGTCAGAACTTGAAGCGGGGAGGCTGCTCGCAATTGGCGAGCGGCGAGAGCAATGTCTCGAACAGTTCCACCGTGCGGAAGGTGCCGTAGCTGCCGGGCGCGGTGCAGCTGACCAGCTTCGCCGTCATGGCCGGCGCGTCGCCCACCACCGCGAAGGCGCGGCCGCCGGGCGCGAGGCAGTCGAGGACGCCCTGCGGGATGACCGGCACCGAACCGGTGAGCACCACGACGTCGTAGGGGCCCCATTTCGCATGGCCGCGCGCGCCGTCGGCGACCTCGAGAGTGACGTTGTCGACGCCGTGCCGGGCGATATTCGCCTTACCGAAGGCAGCGAGCGCGGGCAGGATTTCGACCGAATACACCTGCGCCGCGCGATGCGCGAGCAGCGCGGTCAGGTAGCCGCTGCCGGTGCCGACTTCGAGGACGCGATCGGTTCTTTTTACATTCAATTCCTGAAGAACGCGGGCTTCCAGCTTCGGCGCCCACATCCTCTCCTCCTCGCCAATGGGAATTTCCATGTCGGTGAAGGCGAGGTTGCGGCAGGCCGGCGGCACGAAATCCTCGCGCGGCACGGCGTACAGCAGGTCGAGCACGTCCTGGTCCAGCACCTCCCAGGTGCGGATCTGCTGTTCCACCATGTTCGTTCGGGCCTGCTCGAGATTCATGATGCCGGGTTAAGCGCTGGTGCCGGCGGGGTTGTCCGGCTTCGGCGCAATCTTACCAAAGCGCTTTGCCCAGGCAGCAAGGTCGTCAAGGTAGGTATAGATCACCGGTACCACCACCAGGGTGAGCAGGCCGGAGGTGATGACGCCGCCGATCACCGCCTGGCCCATGGGGGCGCGCTGCTCGCCGCCCTCGCCCAGGCCGAGCGCGAGCGGGATCATGCCGAAGATCATCGCCAGCGTGGTCATCAGGATGGGCCGCAGCCGGATGCGGCCCGCGGCCAGCACCGCCGCCGCGCGCGGTTTGCCGGCGTGCCGCTCCTGGTTGACGAAGTCCACCAGCAGGATGGCGTTCTTGGTCACCAGGCCCATGAGCATGATGAAGCCGATGATGGAGAAGATATTGAGCGTCGAGCGGAAGAGGAGGAGCGCCAGCACCACGCCGATCAGCGACAGCGGCAGCGACATCATGATCGCCACCGGCTGGATGAAGCTGCCGAACTGCGAGGCGAGGATCAGGTAGATGAAGACCACCGCCAGCGCCAGCGCCTGCACCGCGTAGGCGAAGGATTCCTGGATGTCCTTGCTCGAGCCGCCCATGGTGTAGCGGTAGCCGGGCGGCATGACGATGCGGTCGAGCCTGGCGCGCAGATCGTTGGAGGCGTCGCCGGCGGCGCGGTTGAACACGTTGGCCGTGATCAGCACCTCGCGCAGCTGCTCCTTGCGATTGATCTGCTGCGGCCCGCTGCCCGGCGAGATGCTGGCGATCTCGCGCAGGTTGACCATCTTCGGCGAGCCGTTGGCGTCCAGCAGGGTGGAGGCGAGCGGCACGCGCTCCAGATCCTCCGCGCGCGCGCGGTCGGCGCGCGACAGGCGCACCTGCACGTCGTAGTACTGGTCGTCCGGCCCTTTCCAGTTGCCGACCGCCTCGCCGGCGAGCAGCGGCCGCAGCGTCGCCGCCACCTGGCCGACGCCGATGCCCAGGTCGCTCGCGAGTTCGCGCTTGAGCTCCACCGACACCTGGGGCTTGGCGGCCTCGTCGCTGGACTCGACGTCCACCGCGCCCTGCACCTCGCGCGTCGCGGCCATCGCCTGCTCGGCGAGCTCGGCCAGCACCTTGCGTTCCTGGCCGAGGATGGATACCTGCAGCGGCTTGCCGCTGGAGACGGTCTTGAAGGCGCCGATCTGCTGCAGCTCGATGCCGGCGATGCGCGACAGCCGCTCGCGCATCGGCTTGGTGAGGTCGTTCTGCGAGCGCTTGCGCTCCTTCCTCGGCACCAGCTGCACGAAGATGTTGACCTTGTTCTTTCCCTGGACGAAGCCGGTGTTGACCGTCGCGTAGGTGACTTTCACTTCCGGGAACTCGCGCAGCGCGGCCTCCGCCTGGCGCGCCTTCTGCTCGGTGAGCTCCAGCGACGCGCCGACCGGCGTCTTGAACTGCACCTGCAGCTCCGAGAGATCGGGCTCGGGCACGAACTCGGTGCCGACCAGCTTCATGAGCGGGAAGCTGGCGAAGAAGCTCGTGAAGGCGAGCACCACCACCGTCTTGCGGTGCGCGAGGCTCCAGCCAAGCAGACGCTCGTAGGCGGCGGAGACGCGCTCCATGAAGGCGTGGAACCAGGCGAGCAGCCGGCCGACCGGGCCTTTGCCGTAGTGCCCCTCGGCCTCGGGATCGTGCCAGATCGACGACAGCATGGGGTCCAGCGTGAAGGACACGAACATCGAGATCAGCACCGCCGACACCACGGTCAGGCCGAACTGGTGGAAAAAGCGTCCGATGATGCCGCCCATGAAACCAACCGGCAGGAACACCGCGACGATGGAAAAGGTAGTGGCGAGCACCGCCAGGCCGATCTCCTGGGTGCCGATCAGCGCCGCCTTGCGGTGGTCGGCGCCCAGCGCCACGTGGCGCACGATGTTCTCGCGCACCACGATCGCGTCGTCGATCAGCAGGCCCACCGACAGCGACAGCGCCATCAGCGTGAGCACGTTGAGCGTGAAGCCGAAGGCGTAGACGAAGAGGAACGTTCCGATCAGCGCGATCGGCAGCGTGAGGCCGGTGATCACCGTGCTGCGCCAGGAGGCGAGGAACAGGAACACGATGGCGATGGTGAGCACGCCGCCTTCGAGCAGCGTCTTCTTCACGTCGTTGACCGAGTTGCGGATGCCGGTCGAAGCATCCCGCACGATGTCGATCTTCACGTCCGGGGGCAGGAAGCCCTGCAGGTCCTTCACCACGCGGCGCACGCCGTCCACCACCGCGATGGTGTTCTCGCCCTGCGCCTTGATGATGTCGATGGACAGCGCGCGCTGGCCGTTCACCAGCGCGGTGTTCTCCTCTTCCTGCTGGCCGTCCTCGATCTCGGCGATCGATCCGAGCGTCACCGCCGTGGTCTTGCCGCCCGCGCCGCGGCGCGCCACGATCATGTTGCGGAAATCCTGCGGGCCGGTGAGGCGCGCGCGCAGCTGCACGATCTTTTCCTGGCTGGGCGTGACGATGGAGCCCGCCGGCACTTCCTGGTTCTCCGAGCCGAGCACGCGCACCACCTGGTCGGCGCCGATTTTCTGCGCTTCCATCGCCTCCAGGTTCAGGAAGACCTTGATCTCGCGCTTGACGCCGCCCACCAGGGTCGCCTGGCCGACGCCGTTGACGTTCTCCAGGCGCTTCTTGATCACCTGGTCGGCAAGCGTGGTGAGCTCGCGCAAGGACCGGCCCGTGGACTGCACCGCCACCGAGACGATCGGGAAATCGTCCGGGTTGAAGCGGCTCACGCGCGGCTCCTTGATTTCGTCGCGGAAGCTGGAACGGATCAGGGCGATCTTTTCGCGCACGTCCTGCGCCGCCAGCTTGGGATCGATCGACAGGTCGAACTCGATGATCACCACCGACAGCCCCTCGTAGGAGCGCGAGGACAGCGTCTTGATGCCGCTGATGGTATTGACCGATTCCTCGATGCGCCGCGTGACCTCTTCCTCGACGTTCTCGGGCGAGGCGCCGGGATAGTCGGTCTGCACCACCACCACCGGGAAGCTCACGTCGGGGAACTGCTCCACCGGCAGGCGCGAATAGGAGAACGCGCCCAGCACCAGCAGCGCGGCCATCATCATGGTCGCGAAGACCGGGTTGGAAATGCTTACCCGCGTGAACCACATGGCTGGACTGGGTTATTTCTTTTCGGCAACAGAGGGTTCTGGACCCGAAAGTCTTGCGGTCAGCCCCTCCCGCAATGAACCCAGGTTCACGCGCACGATGCGGTCGCCCGCAACCAGCCCGTCGAGCACCTGCACCCGTCCGGAGGCGTCGGGCGTGCCTACTTTGACGTTCTTGCGCTTCACCAGGCCGTCCTCGATGGCGTAGACGAAGGTCTGGCCGATCTCTTCGCGCACCGCCGAGGCCGGCACCGCCAGCGCATTGTCGACGCGCGACAGCGTGAGCGCGCCCTGGGCGAACATGCCGCCGCGCAGCAGGCCCTGGCTGTTGTCGATCACCGCGTAGACGCTGATCGAGCGCGAGCCGGCGGTGGCCGAGGGATTGATGCGCTCGATGCGCCCGGCGAAGTCGCGCTCGCCGAAGCCCTCGACGCGGAAATTCATCGTCTGCCCGATCTGCACCTGGCCGATCGCCGCGGGCGGCACGGAGGCTTCCAGTTCCAGCCGCGACAGGTCGACGATGCTCACCACCTTGGCGTCCAGCGGTATGCGCTCTCCCGGCTGCGCATGGCGCTGCGAGACGATGCCCGAAAACGGCGCGACCAGCACCGCGTCGCCCTGGGATTTGCGCGCCACCACCAGGTCGGCTTCGGCCGCCCGTTGCTTGGCGACGGCGACGTCGTAGTTGCTCTGGATGTTGTCGAAGGCGCTCTGCGAGATGAAGGCCTTCTCGAGCAGCGCCTTCTGCTGGTTGCGGTTCTTTTCCGCCCACACGAGTTGCGCGTTCGTGGCTGCGACGTCGGCTTCGCGCCCGGCCACTTTCGCCTGCACCTCGGTGAGGTCGATTTTCGCCAGGACCTGCCCCTGCTTGACGCTCTCGCCCTCGCGCACCGTGACCGCCACCAGTTCGCCCGCCACCTTGGCTTTCACGGTGGCCTCGGTGAACGGCATCAGCGAGCCGGTGAGCGGCAGGGTGCGCTCGAGCGCGCGCGGCTCGACGATATACAGGTCGTTCTGCAGGAATTCGGCGACCGGGCCGGCGGCCGCGGCGCTCGCCGCGGCGTCGGCGGTGTTCTGGCGGCCGCGCAGGACGACGGCGGAAACCACGAACAGGAGCACGGCCATGGCGGCGACGGCGAGCATCGAGCGGCGGGTGAGGCGCTGGAAAATGTTCATCGCGTCACTCCCTGGCAAGGCCGTGGCGCAGCATGTCCAGGTGCGCCTCGATGTAGCGCACCGGGTCGATCGCCTGGCTGCCGTGCTGCGCGAGAGAATTGCGCCACATCATGATCACCACCAGCGGCGCGGCGATCAGGGGCGCGGTCTGGACCGGATCCACCGCGCGGAATTCGCCGCGCTCGATGCCGCGCTGGACGATCGCCGCGATCACCTCGTGGCCCGGTTCGACCACCTCGGCGACGTAGAAGCGCGCGAGCTCGGGAAAATTGCCGGC
>CAZPNH010000135.1:0-5850 GCA_964587635.1 uncultured Bordetella sp. | reverse complement strand
AGGGCGGGGTGTCGAGGGAGTTGGCCCAGTTGCTTTTATTTATTTTCAGGTTTTTTGTCCCTCTGCCATCCTTGATGTTGGGATTGAAGGGAACATCAGTCTGCACCGCGGCGTTGTATTGCCGGAGCTCCTCGAGGGCGGCTGCCTGGTTCGTGTCCTCGAGCTTCGACACCAGTTCCTCCAGCGTGTTGCCGACCCGCCGGGTCACCTGCTTGATCTTGTACTCGTCGCGCAGCTGCGCCTTCACCTTGGCGTCGAAGATCTGCCAGGCGAACTGGCCCGGCTGGGAGAGGATCACGCGGCCGTACTTGGCGTAGGTGTAGTTGCGGAAGTCCGCGCCTTCGTCGACGAAGCGTTTACCTTCGGCGTTGATGTAGACGCCCCAGGGATAGGAGTGCTTCTGGAACTGGTCGCCGACGGCAAGGTCGCCGAACTCCGGCGCATTGCGCTCCCAGGCCACCGCGTGGCAGCCCGACCAGTTGCCGGCCGCCGCCGCGCCCGCGGCGAGCCCCATGCGGATGCCGTCGCCCGTGTTGAAGCGCGTGCCGCGCACCTTGGCCAGTTCCCAGCCCGGCCCGAGGTAGCGCGTGCGCTGCTCGGGATCGGATTGGAAGCCGCCGGCGGCAAGCACGACCGCTTTTGCGCTCAATGAAACGGTTTTGCCCTGGTGCTTCACGACCACGCCCGTGACCCCCGCGTCGCCGGCGATCAATTCCTTCGCGCGGGCCTCGTACCAGATCTCGATGCCGTTCTTCTTCGCGATCGCGGTGAGCGACTCCACCAGTCCCGGCCCGCCGCCGACCGCTTCCACCGTGAGGCCGCCCCAGAACTTGAATTTGCCGTTGATGTTGAAGGCCTGGCGTCCCCAGGCGGCGGTGAAGCGCACGCCTTTCTTCTTCATCCACTCGACCGTTGAAAGAGATTTCCTGACCAGAACCTCGGTCAAATCGGGGTCGCAGCGGTATTCCGTCACCCGGCCCATGTCGTCGAGGAACTGCTCCTCGGTGTAGGTGCCGAAGTCGGTGCGCGCGATTTCCTCCGGCGACAGGTCCGGAATCGCCTTCTTGAGGTCCTCGACGCCCGCGTAGGCGACGCGCATCAGGCCGGCGGTGAAGCGCGAGTTGCCGCCGGATTCTTCTTCGCGCGCGCGCTCGAGCACGAGGATTCGTTTCTTTGTTTCAGAAGCGGAGAGAGCGGCACACAAGGCCGCGTTGCCTGCCCCTACAACGATGACGTCGTAGTCCATCAGTCCGCCCTGACGTGCGCCGCGCGCACGACCTTGCTCCAGCGTTCCTGCTCCTTCTTGATGTAGGCGGCGTATTCCGCCGGCGTCGAGCCGACCGCTTCCGCGTCGTCGGGCGCGAAGCGTTCCTGCACGAACGAACTTTTCGCCGCCTTGGCGGCCTCCGCCGACAGGCGGTCGATGATCGCTTTGGGCGTTTTCGCCGGCGCATTCAAGCCGTACCACTGCGAGGTTTCGAAGCCCGGATAGCCCTGTTCGGCGACGGTGCCCACGTCGGGCAGGGTGGCGAGGCGCTTCGAGGTGCCCACCGCGATGACGCGCAGCTTGCCGCTCTTCACGAAGGGCATGAGCGGCGGCGTGCCGGCGGAGGCGGCCTGCGTGCGCCCGGCGACCAGGTCGACCACGTTCGGGCCGGTGCCCTTGTAGGGCACGTGCTGGATGTCGATGCCGGCGACCTGCTTGAGGTATTCCATCGCCAGGTGGCCCGCCGAGCCGTTGCCCGCGCTGCCGTAGTTCAGCTTGCCGGGTTCCTTTTTCGCCAGCGCGACGAATTCGCGCAGGTTCTTCACGGGCACGCTCTCGTGCACCACGAAGATCGCGGGCACGATGGCGAGCAGCGACACCGCCGCGAAATCGCGGTCCACGTCGTAGGGCAGGTTGTCGTACATGTAGGGATTCATCGCCAGCGAGCCGACGTGGCCGATGATCAGCGTGTAGCCGTCGGGGTCGGCCTTGGCCACTTCCAGCATGGCGACGTTGCCGCCGCCGCCCGGCTTGTTGTCGATGACGATCGGCTGGCCCAGGCCTTTTTCCATTTCCGCGGCGATGGAGCGCGCGACGATGGACGAACTGCCGCCCGGCGCGAACGGCACCACCAGGCGGATGGGCTTGTTGGGGTAGGTCTGAGCGTTCGCCGAAAGGGAAAAAATACTCAGAATTAAAAGCAGATGCCTCACTTCCAGAGCCCCTGTTTCTCCAGCCAACCCTGAATCAGTCCCGCGACTTCGTCGCTGTTCCTGTCCATCATGATCATGTGCGAGTTGCCCTTGATGCCGGCCTTGGGCAGGTCCACCACCTCGACTTTGCCGCCGGCCCTGGTGATTTCCTCGCCGAACGCGACGCCGTTCCTCCGGATCGTCGGCCAGCGCGCGTCCTGCTCGATGTAGTCGCCATACACGAACAGCGTCGGGATGCCGGCGAGCTTCGCCGCCTGCTGCGGGTCTCCCTGACCGGCCGGTTCCACCGCGATGAGCGCCTTGACCTTGTCCGGCCTCGCTTGCGCGACCTTGAAGCCGAACTGGCCCGCCTGCGAGTGGAACAGGATCACGCAGGGGCAGACCTTATCCACCAGCGCGGTATACGCGGCGATGGTCGCTTCATCGGTGGTGGTCCAGCGCGGCACGCTCTGCTTGACGAAGTTGGCGTAGCTCTCGACCGGGAACTGGGTGCCGGGATTGCTCTTCTTGGCGTCGTAGCTTCCGACGCCCGGCCCGATGCGGAAGCGGTCCCAGGGATTGGCGGTCGTGAGGAACACGGGTTCGCCCTTGAGGATGTCGGGAAACATTGCCCATCCCGCGCGACCCCGCTCGACGGCGTCGGAGTTGTAGACGTCCCAGCCCTTTTTCAGGAAGTAATTCATCCAGCCGGGCCGGCCGTCGGGCGTGGTTTCGTAGGTGACGCCGGTGAGGCCGCCGCCGTGCCACATCAGCAGCGGCACCGCGCCGCGGCGGTCGGCAGGCAGGAAATACTGCACGTACATCGATTCCACCAGATAGGTGCCGTTCAGATCCACTTTCGCCGGCATGCCGCCGGGTGTAAAGACGACTTCCTTGACCGGCTTGCCCGAAAGCACGACCTCGCGCCCACCGACGTGGAAGGAGCCCATGTCGCGCAGCGCGAATTGGGTATTGGTACATGCATTTAGAAGAAAAACTACGGAAAAAAGTGCGAATCGCTTCATGCACGTTCCCTTAAAACTGATATTTCCTCAGGCCCCCGTCAACGGGTATCACCGCTCCGGTGATGTATCGGGCGCGCGGCGAGGCGAGGAAGCAGACAAGGTTGGCGAGGTCTTCCGGCTGGCCGTACTCGCCCACCGGGATTTCGTGCTCCGACTGGTGCTTGCGGTACTCGGGCGAGTAGTTGCGCAGGATCTGCTCGCTCATGATGCGTCCGGGCGGGATGCAGTTCACGGTGATGCCGTGCCTGCCGACTTCGCGCGACAGGCCCTTCGACCAGGAATGCATCGCCGCCTTGGCGCAGAACGCGCCGTTGATGCCCTCGGGCTCGGATTTGCCGGTGATGTTGACGATGCGGCCCCAGTTGCGCGCCGTCATCTGCTCGAGCAGCTTGTGGGTGAGCTGGCGCTGGCGCGTGAAGTTCAGCGTCAGCGCCTCGTTCCACTGTTCTTCGGAGGCGTCCAGCTTGAAGGCGCGCGAGCCGCCGGCGTTGTTGACGAGGATCTCCACCGAGCCCAGGCCCGCGAGCGCCGCGGCCGCGATGGTCTGCGGCGCGTCCTCCTTCATGAAATCGCACTCGATGATGACCAGCTTTGCGCCGATCTCGTCCTGCAGCGTCTCCAGCAGCGGGCGGCGGCGCGCGACCACGGCGAGCCTTACGCCCTCGGCGGCGAGCGATTTGGCGATGGCGCGCCCGATGCCCGCACTGGCGCCAGTCACCAGGGCCGTCTTGCCCGAAATGCCGAGATCCATGCGGAGGTTTAGCTTTGCCCGAGGACGGGCGGACGCCAGGAAAGCGGCAGCGGGCCCGGGGCGCGCAGCACGCGGATCATGCGCATCGCCGCTTCGCGGCCGTCGTAGTAGCGCGGCATCAGCACCGTTTCCGAGAAACCGAGCGCGCGGTAGAAGCGGCGCGCCGCTTCGTTGCTCGCGCGCAACTCCAGGTGCACGCTCGCCATGCCGGCCGTCTGCGCCGACTCCATGAGCCACTCCACCAGGCGCCGGCCGATGCCGCGCCGGCGCTGCGTCGGCTGCACCGCGAGCAACACCAGGTGCGCGCGCTCGTCGCCGAAATCCATGATGGCGAAGCCGGCCAGCGCGGGGCGATCGCGCGCGATGTAGGTCTGCCGCCCGCTGGCGGCGAGCACCACCGTTTCGCGCCGCCGCATGGCGCGCAGGATGTGCGCGGGGTCGTAGCGCCAGCCGAGGCCGGATTCGATGAAGTCGCGCGACATTTCCGCGATGGCGGGCGCATCGCCTGGTTCGGCGACGCGGATCGCGACGGTGGTGGTCTCTTTCTTCACGCGAAAGATTGTGCCATGATTAATCGTTGGCGGAACGCTATGACGCGATCGTAATCGGCGCCGGGCAGGCGGGGCCGCCGCTTTGCGCGCGCCTTGCGCAGCAGGGTTTCAAGACCGCGATCATCGAGCGCAAATTGCTCGGCGGCACCTGCGTCAACGTCGGCTGCATCCCCACCAAAACCCTGGTCGCCAGCGCGCACGCCATCCATATGGCGCGGCGCGGCAAGGAATACGGTTTCGCGGCCGGCGACATCCGCGTGGACATGGCCGCGGTGAAGAAACGCAAGGACGAGGTGGTGCTGCATTCCTCCGATGGCGTGGCGAAATGGATCGCCGGCATGGAGAGCGTCACGCTCATCCGCGGCCAGGCGCGCTTCACGGGTCCGCGCACGCTCGAGGTGGGCGGCAGGACGCTGCAGGCAGACAGAATTTTCATCAACGTCGGCGGCCGCGCGGTGGTACCGGACATCCCGGGCGTGAAGGACGTGCCCTACCTGACCAACACCACCATGATGGACATCGACCGGGTGCCCGAACATCTGATCATCGTCGGCGGCAGCTACATCGGCCTGGAATTCGCGCAGATGTACCGGCGTTTCGGTTCCAAAGTCACCGTCATCGAGAAATTCCCCAAGCTCCTGCCGCGAGAGGATGAAGACGTCGTCGCCGAAATCCGCGCCATCCTGGAGCGGGAAGGGGTGGAGATCGTTCTTGGCGCTGAAGATTTGAAAGTAAGCAAGGCTGGAGAACGGATCAACGTCAATTTCGCGGGAAAATCCATCGAAGGCAGTCATCTGCTGCTCGCTGTTGGCCGAATCCCAAACACCGACGACCTGGGCCTTAAAGAAGCCGGCATCGCCGCCGATCCGCGCGGCTACATCACGGTGGACGACCAGTGCCGCACCAGCGCCGAGGGCGTGTGGTGCATGGGGGACGCCAACGGCAAGGGCGCGTTCACCCATACGTCGTGGAACGACTACGAAATCGTCGCCGCCAACCTGTTCGACAACGACCCGCGCAAAATCTCCGACCGCATCTCCTGCTATGCGTTGTTCATCGACCCACCCCTCGGCCGCGTCGGCATGAACGAGGCAGACGCGAAGAAGAGCGGACGGGAACTCCTCGCCGGCAAAATGTTCATGACCCGTGTCGGCCGCGCCCGCGAAGCCGGCGAAATGCAGGGTTTCATGAAAGTGCTGGTGGATGCGGATACGAAGGAATTGCTGGGCGCCGCGATCCTGGGGCTCAACGGCGACGAGATCGTGCACTCGCTGCTGGATATGATGTACGCGAAAAAGCCTTACACCACGATCGAGCGGGCGGTGCATATCCATCCAACGGTGAC
>CAZPNH010000134.1:0-5875 GCA_964587635.1 uncultured Bordetella sp. | reverse complement strand
GTCATGATCGCCGGCGGCGCCGAGTCCACCATCACCGAGCTGGCGATGGGCGGCTTCGCTTCCGCCCGGGCGCTGTCGACGCGCAACGACGATCCCGCGGGCGCGAGCCGTCCCTGGGACAAGGACCGCGACGGCTTCGTGCTGGGCGAGGGCGCGGGCGCCGTCGTGCTGGAGGAATTCGACCACGCGAAGAAGCGCGGCGCGCGCATCTACTGCGAGCTCGCCGGCTACGGCGTTTCCTCGGACGCGTACCACATGACCGCGCCGTCCGAGGACGGCGATGGCGCTTTCCGCTGCATGACGAAGGCGCTCCGCGACGCCGGCATGGGCGCGCAGGACATCGATTACATCAACGCGCACGGCACCTCGACCGGTCTCGGCGACATTGCCGAGACGGTGGCGGTGAAGCGGCTGCTGGGCGGGCGGGCCGGGAAAGTCGCCGTGAATTCCACCAAATCCATGACCGGGCACCTGCTGGGCGCGGCGGGCGGCATCGAGGCCGTGTTCAGCATTCTCGCGCTGCGCGACCAGATCTCCCCGCCGACCATCAACCTGCAGAATCCGGATCCCCAGTGCGATCTGGACTACGTGCCGAACACGGCGCGCAAAATGTCCATCCGGGCGGCGCTCTCCAACTCGTTCGGCTTCGGCGGCACCAACGGAACCCTGGTTTTCAGGCCTGTCTGAACGACGCCAGGCTCCAGCGACTGAAGTTGTCGCCCTCCGGTGGTTATGCAGCGACGGTTCTGGCCGTCCACGCGGCGGCTGCGGCGTGCTTCCTGACATCTATGACAGGTTTTCCTGGGTGGGCGCTCGCGGCCCTGATTCTTGCCCTGGGCGCCGCCGCCGCTTGGGAGCGCGCCCTGCTGCGCGGCGCGCGCTCGCCCCGGGCGATCGAAATCGCGCCGACGGGTACGGCCATGGTGGTGCTGGCGGACGGGGAAGCCTTCGCCGTGCGCGCGGTGCGCGGCATCGGGTTGACGCGTTACTGGGTGGCGCTCGGTTCCGTGTCGGCGACCGGGCGCAGCGTGCTGGTCACGGCGGGCATGCTCGATCCCGCGGCGATGCGCGTGTTGCGGCTCTGGGCGCTCTGGGGCAGGACCCCGGGCGTGGCGCCGGGACAACTTCCGGCATGAGCCGCCGCCCGCAGGCGCGCCGAACTATTTGCAATCCCTTGAGTCTATGGCACATAGGCATTGCGGGCGGGGGGCCCGGCGATCGTGTCTGAACGCGAAGTAGACCAGCTGCTGGTCGAGCGCGCGCAGCGCGGCGATAAGCGGGCTTTCGAATTGCTGGTTGAGAAGTATCAGCGCAAGCTGGCGCGGCTGTTGTCGCGCCTGGTGCGCGATCCGGGGGAAGTGGAAGACGTGACGCAGGAAGCATTCATCAAGGCCTACCGCGCGCTGCCCTCGTTCCGGGGCGACAGCGCTTTCTATACCTGGCTGTACCGGATCGGCATCAACACCGCCAAGAATTACCTGGTGGCGATGGGCAGGCGGGCGCCGACGTCGACGGAAATCGAGACCGAGGACGCGGAAGGCTACGCCGAAGGCGAGCTGCTGCGCGACATCAACACGCCGGAGAGCCTGCTGCTGTCGAAAGAGATCGGCAACACGGTGAACGCGGCGATCGAGTCGCTGCCGGAAGAGCTGCGCAGCGCGATCCAGCTGCGCGAGCTCGAGGGCATGAGCTACGAGGAAATCGCGAAACTGATGGATTGCCCGATCGGCACCGTGCGGTCGATAATATTCAGGGCGCGCGAAGCGATCGCGGAGCGCCTGAAACCCCTGCTGGACACGAAGGACAAGAGGTGGTGATGAAAACGAAAATCTCGGAACTGATGGACGGCGAGCTGGCGCGGCAGGCATCGGCGGCGGCGCTGGATGCGCTCAGGAACGACGCGGATGCGCGCGACGCCTGGCGCGCCTACCACCTGATCGGCGACGCCATGCGCGATACGCGCATGCTCTCCGACGGCTTTGCCGCCCGCGTGGCGGCCCGGCTGGCCGAGGAACCCACGGTGATGGCGCCTGCGCGCCTCACTCAGAGGCTGGAGCGGCCGCGTTGGCAGCTGCTTTCCGCGGCGGCGAGCCTGGCGGCGGTGGCGATGGTGACCTCGGCCTGGTACATGCTCCAGGACGGCGCGCCCGTGGCCCAGGTGGCGCAGGTCGCGCCCGCTCCGCAGGTCGCGCAGGTTTCGCCCCCGGATTCGGCGAACGACTATCTCTACGCCCACCAGGGCTTTTCGCCGCGCAATTCCCTGCAGGGCATGGCGCCGTACGTGCGCATGGTGTCGAGCGAATCGAGGGCGGCCAAACAGTGATCCGGGCGCTCGGCATCGCGCTGGTGGTGTGCGGCGGCCTCGCCCAGGCCCAGGGCCAGGAGCAAACCTCGCCCGAGGCCATCGCACTGCTGCGCAAGATCTACCAGGCGACCGAGAAGCTGTCCTACGCCGGCACCTTCGTGTACCAGCAGGGCGAGCGCTCCGAAACTTCGCGCATTACCCGCGTCACCGGGCCGGGCCCCGACGGCGACGTCGAGCGCGTGGAGGTGCTGGACGGCATGCCGCGCGAGATCGTCCGCACGCGCGACACGGTGCGCTGCTACCTGCCGGAGAGCCATACGGTGAAGGTGGAGCGCAGGAACGACCGCCGCGCGTTTCCGGCAATGCTGCCGGAACAGATTCCGGAGCTCGCGCGCAGCTACACCATCACGCGCGGCGAGCCGCTGCGCATCGCCGGCTACGACTGCGAAGCGGTGGTGCTCACCCCCAAGGATGAACTGCGCTACGGCTACAAGCTCTGGGCCGACGTCGCCACCGGCATGCTGCTCAAGGCGCGCACCTTCAACCGCAAGGGCGAGACGGTGGAGCAATTCGTCTTCACGCAGCTGTCGATCGGCAACGTGTCGCGCGAGCGCGTCAGGACGAAGCAGAACTTGGCGCAGAACTGGCACGTCGAGGACGCCGCCGTGACCCCGGCGAATTTCGCACGCTCGGGCTGGACGGTCGGCGCCGAATTGCCCGGCTTCCGCAAAATCATCGAGGTGACGCGCCGGCTGGGCGAGGCGCGGCCGGTGAACCAGATGGTGTATTCGGACGGGCTGGCGGCGGTGTCGGTGTTCATCGAGCCCATGGCCGGCCGCAGCGAGCCGGTGCGGCCCGGGCCGTCCAGCCTCGGCGCCTTCCAGATCTACACCCGCGAGGTGGCGAACCACATCGTGACCGTGGTCGGCGAGGCGCCGGCGATGAGCGTGCAGCGCATCGCCGCCGCGGTCGAATTCAAGCGCCCGCAATGACGCAACAGGAGGGAGATCGCGCATGACATGGTTGAGAGTTCAGCTGGCCCTGATGGCGTTCGCCTTCGCGGGATCCGCCGCCGCGCAGGGGCGAGAACTGCCGGATTTCGTCAAGCTGGTGGAGGAGCAGGGCGCCGCGGTGGTCAACATCAGCACAACGCAGGCGGTGCGCCGCCCGACGGCGGCGGTGCCGCAGATCCCCGGCATCGAAGACGAGGAGGTGCAGGAGTTTTTCCGCCGCTTCGTGCCGCGCCAGCAGCCCGGGCCGCAGCAGGGCCCGCGCCCGGAGAGCCGCTCGCTGGGTTCGGGCTTCATCATCAGCACCGACGGCTACATCCTGACCAATGCGCACGTCATCGACGCGGCGGACGAGATCACCGTGAAGCTCACCGACAAGCGCGAGTACAAGGCGAAGATGATTGGCGCCGACAAGCGCACCGACGTGGCGCTCATCAAGATCGAGCCCAGCGCGCCGCTGCCCATCGTGAAGTTCGCGGATCCGAGCAAGCTCAAGGTGGGCGAGTGGGTGGTGGCGATCGGCTCGCCGTTCGGCTTCGAGAACACCGTCACCGCCGGCATCGTCTCGGCCAAGGGACGCTCGCTGCCGCAGGAAAACTTCGTGCCGTTCATCCAGACCGACGTCGCCATCAACCCCGGCAATTCGGGCGGCCCGCTGTTCAACATGCGCGGCGAGGTGGTCGGCATGAATTCGCAGATCTACAGCCGGACTGGCGGCTACATGGGCCTCGCCTTCGCGATCCCGATCGACGTCGCGCTCGACATCCAGAAGCAGCTGCGCGACAAGGGCCGCGTGTCGCGCGGCCGCATCGGCGTGGTGATCCAGGAAGTCAGCAAGGACCTCGCCACCTCGTTCGGCCTCGACCGGGCGCGCGGCGCGCTGGTCAACTCGGTCGAGAAGGGCAGTCCGGCGGACAAGGCCGGCATCGAAGCGACCGACATCATCGTCAAGTTCGACGGCAAAGTCGTCGAGAGCTCCAGCGACCTGCCGCGCATCGTCGGCTCGACGCGCCCCGGCGCGAAAGCCGACGTCGAGGTCTGGCGCAAGGGGGCGACCAAGACCCTGAGCCTCATGGTCGGCGAGATGCAGGAAGACCGGGTCGCCATGCGCGATTCGCCGCGCGCGCCGAAGCCGCCGGAACTCGCGGCAAACCGGCTCGGCATCGTGGTGAGCGAACTTTCCGCGAAGCAGAAGGAAGACCTGAAGCTGGCGAACGGCCTGGTGGTGACGGAAGTGAAGCCGGAGGCGCGCGCCGACGTGCGCCGCGGCGACATCCTGCTCACGGTGGTGCACAAGGGGCAGCACACCGAGCTGAAATCGGTCGACCAGCTCAACCGGCTGCTGGCGGGCCTGGACAAGAGCGCGGTCATCACGCTGCAGGTCCGGCGCGGCGACGCGGTGGCGTTCGTCACCGTCAACGGACTGACCGACAAGGGCTGAGCCGGCTTGCGGGCGGCAGCTGCGGTAAAATAGCGGCTCAAGAAGGGTGCTTCGGCACCCTTTTTTCTTATGGCACAGAGCCGCATCCGAAACTTCTCCATCATCGCGCACATCGACCACGGCAAGTCGACGCTGGCGGACCGCTTCATCCAGGTCTGCGGCGGGCTGTCCGAGCGCGAGATGGCCGAGCAGGTGCTCGATTCGATGGACCTCGAACGCGAGCGCGGCATCACCATCAAGGCGCAGACCGCGGCGCTCGAATTCAGGTCGAAGGACGGCGAAACCTACCTGCTCAACCTGATCGACACGCCGGGGCACGTCGACTTCTCCTACGAGGTGAGCCGCTCGCTGTCGGCCTGCGAAGGCGCGATCCTGGTGGTGGACGCTTCGCAGGGCGTGGAGGCGCAGACGGTCGCCAACTGCTACACCGCGACCGAGCAGGGCGTCGAGGTGATCCCGGTGCTCAACAAGATCGACCTGCCGTCCGCGGATCCGGACAACGCCATCCGGGAGATCGAGGACGTCATCGGCATCCCGGCGCAGAACGCGCTGCGCGTGAGCGCCAAGACCGGGCTGGGCGTGCCGGAGATCCTCGAGGAAGTGATCCGCCGCGTGCCGGCGCCGCGCGGCGATCCGGCCGCCCGGCTGAAGGCGCTCATCATCGACTCCTGGTTCGACAACTACGTCGGCGTGGTGATGCTGGTGCGCGTATTCGACGGCGAACTGCGGCCCAAGGACAGGATCGAGCTGATGAGCAGCGGCGCGGGCTACCTGTGCGAGCAGGTGGGCGTGTTCACGCCCAAGTCCAGGCCGCGCGACAGCCTGTCCGCGGGCGAAGTGGGCTTCGTGGTCGCCGGCATCAAGGAGCTGCGCGCCGCCAAGGTCGGCGACACCATCACCCGTGCGGACAAGCGCGCCGAAGCGCCGCTGCCGGGCTTCAAGGAAATCAAGCCGCAGGTGTTCGCCGGCCTCTATCCGGTGGAATCCAACCAGTACGAATCGATGCGCGAGGCGCTCGAGAAGCTGCACCTGAACGATTCCTCGCTGCACTACGAGCCCGAGGTGTCGCAGGCGCTCGGCTTCGGCTTCCGCTGCGGCTTCCTCGGCCTGCTGCACATG
>CAZPNH010000133.1:0-5901 GCA_964587635.1 uncultured Bordetella sp. | reverse complement strand
CCGATACCGCGGACTACGCGGTCATCGTGCTGCCGGCGACCACGCAGCTCGAGCACACCGACATCCACAAGTCCTACGGCCACCTGTACGTGATGGCGAACAATCCCGCAATCGCGCCGGTCGGCGAGTCGCTGCCCAACATCGAAGTGTTCCGGCGCCTCGCCGCTCGCATGGGCTTCGAGGAGGCCTGCTTCCGCGACTCGGATGAGGACGTGGCCCGCCAGGCGATCGGCTCGGGGCATGCCAACCTCGCCGGCATGAGCTGGGAGTCGCTCAAGGAGGCCGGCTGGCAGCGGCTCGCGCTGCCGGAAAAATTCGCGCCTTTCGCGCAGGGCAACTTCCATACGCCCTCCGGCAAGTGCGAGTTCTACTGCGAGGCGCTGAAGGCGCAGGGCATCGATCCGCTGCCGTTCTACAACCCGCCCGCCGAGCTGCCATCGAGCAACCCGCAGCTGGCGAAGAAGTATCCGCTCAATTTCATCTCGCCGCCGGTACGCAATTTCCTCAACTCCTCGTTCGCCAACCTGCCGCGCTTCCGCGCCGCCGAAGGCGAGCCGAGCCTGGAACTGCATTCGGCCGACGCCGCCGCGCGCGGCATCGCCGACGGCGACCCGGTGCGCGTGTTCAACGACCGCGGCAGCTTCACGCTGAAGGCGCGCGTCAACGACAAGCCGCGCCGCGGCGTGGTGGTGGCGCCCTCTGTGTGGTGGAAAAAGTTCGCGCGCGACCGCAGGAACGCGAACGACCTCACTTCGCAGCGCACCGCCGACCTGGGCGGGGCGGCGACCTTCTACGACTGCCTGGTCGAGGTAGAGCGCGCGGTTTGACCCGGCGGCCGGCGCACGTCGGGAATATCGTGCCGCCTGTCGGTGTTTTGCAAGGAAAGGTCATCCGCGTGTCGCAGTACCGGCCGTCCACGCTCACTGGAGGGTAGCTTGGGTCCATGGCTGACGAACGTCTCGTTGCCGCGCGCGTAGCGGCGCTGTTCGGCGTTGCGCGGCCCGCGTACTACGCGACGGTCGTCAACGCGGGCCTGCTGCTGCTCGTGCTCTGGGAAGCGTTCCCCGCGGCGCTGCTGGCCGCCTGGTTCGGCGCGCTGGTGGCGCTGACCGCCGCTCGCGTGGTCTGGCACCGGCGCCAGCCGGCCGCAGGCAATACGAACCCGCGGCGCCGCGAGGCGCATTTCGCGCTGGGCGCCTTCGCCGCCGGCGCGCTGTGGAGCTTCCCGTCCGCGGTGTTCTTCCCTGCCAGCGACCCGTTGCTGCAGCTGGCGATCATCTTCGTGGTCGGCGGCAACATCATCGGCGCGGCCGGCGTCTACGCGCCCAGCCCCGCCGTGTTCTACAGCTTCGCCGTGCTGCCGTTCCTGAGCGTGGTGCTTCAGCTCGCGCTGCAGGGCGGCCGCACCTACCTGCTGCTCGCGCTCATGGTGGCGGTGTTCGGCGCGGTGATGGTGCGCGTCTTCCGCAACCTCCACGGTAGCGTTCTGGGCACGCTGCGTACCCGGCTGGAGAACGAGGACCTGGTGGGCAGGCTGGCGCACAGCGAGACGCAGCTGCGCGACGCCGTCGACAGCGCGCTGCACGATGTGAAGGAGCTGCAGCTCGCGCGCGACGCCTACGAGCGGGTGCTGGCGGAGGAGAAGCTGGTGCTCGACATGCTGCCCGTCGGCGTCGCCTTCATGGCCGACCGCGTCATCGTGCGATGCAACCTGCGGCTCGAGCAGATGCTCGGCTACGGCCCGGGGCAGCTGAACGGCCAGTCCACGCGCGTGCTGTACCCTTCCGAGGCGCTCTGGAACGAAGCCGGCGAGCGCTACAAGCTGCTCAAGGGCGGCCAGGTGCTCGACGGCGAATTCAAGCTGCGAAGCAAGGATGGGAGTTCGCTCTGGTGCCGCGCTGTCGGCCGTGCAGTGAATGCAGAAGCGCCGCAGAAGATGGTGGTCGTCGCCTACAGCGACACCAGCGAGCGGCACGCCGCGGAGCGCGCGCTCCGGAAGAGCGAGGCCATGTACCGCAACCTGGTCGAGACGTCGAACGACCTGATCTGGTCGGCGGACGCCGAAGGGCGCTGGACCTACCTCAGCCCGGAAGCGGTGCGGCGCATCTACGGCGCGCAGCCAGGCGAGATGCTCGGCCGTGAGATCAGGGAGCTGCTGGCGCAGGAAGTCAGCGAGCGCGACGCGGCGGTGTTCAGCCGCATCATCGGCGGAGAATCCGTATTCGACTACGAGACGCGCCACGTGCGGCGCGACGGCAGCCACGTCGACCTGTCCTTCAACGCGGTGCCGCTGCGCGACGCCAGGGGCGCGGTGATCGGCGCGACCGGCACGGCGCGCGACGTCACCGCCGAGAAAACCGCCGCCGCCGCGATGTACGAGAACGTCGAGAAGCTGCGCCTCGCGGTGGACGCCGCCGAACTCATGTACTGGGAATGGGACCGCGAGTCCGACCAGCTGCACTGGGGCCGCGATCCTTCCGCCATCGTCGGCGCGCCCGCATCGGGGGGGCGCACCACGCGCTGGTCGGAGTACATGGAAATGGTGCACCCCGACGACCGCGAGCGCTACCTGAACACGATAAACGCGGCGTGGGAGCAGGTCGGGCTCTGCTCCAACGAGTATCGCGTGATCCGGCACGACGGCCGCGTTGCCTGGCTGTCTTCGCACGCCAAGACGCTCGCCGACGCCGCGGGCCGGGTGCACCGCATGATCGGCGTCTCGCAGGACATCACCGAGAGGAAGCGCCAGGAGGAGGAGGCGCGCTTCCTCGCCTACCACGACACGCTGACCGGGCTGCCCAACCGCCGGCTGCTGGACGACCGCCTGCGCCAGGCCATCTTCCTCGCCCAGCGCCGCGATGCGCGCATCGCGCTGATGGTCGTCGACCTGGACCATTTCAAGCAGGTGAACGATGCGCTCGGGCACCGCGCGGGCGACGCGGTGCTGCGCGAGGCGGCGCACCGCATCAGCGGCTGCCTGCGCAAGGCGGACACGCTCGCGCGCCACGGCGGCGACGAATTCGTGGTGGTGATCCCCGACCTGCAGCAGGAGGGCGACTGCCAGGTGGTGGCGGAAAAAATCCTGCGCGCGCTGGTGCCGCCGTTCCAGGTCGACGGGCGCGACTTCGTCATTGGCGCGAGCATCGGTATGTCGATGTTCCCCTCCGATGCGGGCGATGGCGAGGCGCTGCTGCGCAACGCGGACGTCGCCATGTATCGCGCCAAGGAACTCGGCCGCAACAATTACCGCTTCTACGGTAGATAGGCCGTCCCTGCTGTAAAGTAGGTGCATGAAGCATGCACTGCGCCTGGCGCGCTTTGTCGCGCCCTATCGCCTGAAAATCGCCGTCGCGCTGCTCGCGCTGGTGGTGGCCGCGGGCTGCGTGCTGGCGCTCGGCCAGGGGCTGCGGCACGTGATCGACAACGGCTTCGGCAGCGCCAATCCGCAGCTGCTGAACGGCGCGCTCGCTGCGATGGTGGGCGTCGCCGCGCTGCTGTCGGCCGCCACCTTCGTGCGCTTCTATCTCATGATGTCGCTCGGCGAGCGCGTGGTCACCGACCTGCGGCGCACGGTATTCGACCACATCCTCGCGCTGGAGCCGGGCTACTTCGAGGCGACGCGCACCGGCGAAGTCATTTCGCGCCTGACCAACGACACCACGCTGCTGCAGCAGGTGATCGGCTACGGCCTGTCGATGTTCGTTCGCAACCTGCTCATGATGCTGGGCGCCGCGGTGATGATGTTCGTGGTGAGCTGGAAGCTCGCGGCCTGCGTGCTGCTCGGCATCCCGGCCACGCTGGTGCCGCTGCTGCTGCTCGGCCGCCGCGTGCGGCGGCTGTCGCGCGACAACCAGGACCGCGTGGCCGATGTTTCGTCCTATGTGGATGAGGCGGTGCACGAGATCCGCACCGTGCAGGCCTACGCGCATGAAGGGGAAGACCGGGCGGCGTTCGCGCGGCATGCTGAAGCGGCGTACCGGTCGGGCGTCTCGCGCATCGGCCAGAAAGCCATGCTGATCGCGCTGGTGATGCTGATCGCGTTCAGCGCGGTGGGCGTGATCCTGTGGGTGGGCGGCCACGACGTGTTCGCCGGCCGCCTGACCGCGGGCGAACTGTCCGCCTTCGTGTTCTACGCCTTCGTGGTGGCGACCGGCGCCGGGACCATTTCCGAAGTCTGGGGTGAACTGCAGCGGGCCGCGGGCGCGACCGAGCGGCTGATGGAAATTCTCGATACCCGGCCGGTCATCCGCGCGCCCGCGCTGCCCGCGCCGCGCCCGGTGCACACGGAAATCGCCTTCGAGGCCGTGACCTTCGCCTATCCCGCGCGCCCCGGCACGCCCGCGCTCGACCGTTTTTCGTTCGGCCTGTCGCAGGGCGAGCGCGTGGCGCTGGTCGGGCCCTCGGGCGCCGGCAAGACCACCGTGCTCGCGCTGCTGCTGCGCTTCTACGATCCGCAGGCGGGCGCGGTGCGCATCGGCGGCACCGACCTGCGCGAATTCGATCCGGCAGCGCTGCGGCGCCTGATCGCGGTGGTGCCGCAGGACCCGGTGATCTTCGCCGCCAGCGTGCTCGACAACGTGTGCTACGGCCGGCCCGGCGCGAGCCGCGAGGAGGCCGAGCGCGCCTGCGAGCAGGCCTTCGCGCTTGAATTCATCCACCGCCTGCCGCTGGGCCTGGACACCCTGCTCGGCGAGCGCGGCGTGACCCTCTCGGGCGGGCAGCGCCAGCGCCTGTCGATCGCGCGCGCCCTGCTCGCCGACCGGCCGATCCTGCTGCTGGATGAAGCCACGAGCTCGCTGGATGCCGCGAGCGAGCGCATGGTGCAGCAGGCGCTGGAAGCGCTCGAGCGCGGCCGCACCTCGCTGGTGATCGCGCACCGCCTCGCCACCGTGCAGCATGCCGACCGCATCGTGGTCATGGACCGCGGCGCCATCGTGGCGCAGGGCACGCACGCGGAGCTCATGAAGCAGGGCGGCCTCTACGCCAACCTGGCGGCGCTGCAGTTCCTCGACAGCGAGGCGAAACGGCTCGAACGCGCGGCATGAAGTGGTTTTTGCTTTTATTTTCCGTTTTCTTTTTTCCCGTCAACGCTGAAACCCTGAAAGTGGGCTCCAAGCGCTTCACCGAGTCCTACATCCTCGGGGAGATCGTCGCCAGGGCGGCTGGCGACGCGGTGCACCGGCAGGGCCTCGGCAATACCGGCATCGTGTTCGCCGCGCTCAAGGCGGGCTCGATCGACCTGTATCCGGAATACACCGGCACCATCGCCAGGGAAATCCTCAAGCTCGACGGCAATCCCGGAATGGACGAATTGAACCGGGCGCTTGCGCCCCTGGGCTTCGGCGTCGCCGTGCCGCTCGGCTTCAACAACAGCTATGCGCTGGCGATGCGCGAGGCGCGCGCGCAGCAGCTCGGCATCCGTTCGCTTTCCGACCTCGCGAAGCACGCCGACCTCAAGCTCGGCCTGTCGCAGGAATTCATCGGCCGGCCCGACGGCTGGCCGGGCCTGGCAACGGCCTATGGATTGCCGTTCGCGGCGCCGTCCGGTCTGGATCACGGCCTCGCCTACGAGGCCATCGCCGCCGGCAAGATCGACGTCATGGACATCTATACGACGGACGCCAAGATCGAACGCTTCAAGCTGCGCATGCTGGAGGATGACCGCAAATACTTCCCGCGCTATGACGCCGTGCTGCTCTACCGGCTGGACGTGCCGGCGCGCATGCCGCAGGCCTGGCAGGCGCTGCAGAAGCTCGCAGGGCGCATCGATGAACGGACCATGATCCGCCTGAATGCCGGCGCCGAATTGCAGGGCAGGAGTTTTGCCGAGGCCGCCGCCTTGCTGGATTCGGATTCAAGCGACGTGACGAAACGGAATTTCCTCAAGGTCCTGTTCGGCCC
>CAZPNH010000132.1:0-5910 GCA_964587635.1 uncultured Bordetella sp. | reverse complement strand
GCGCTGCGCCCGTGAAAATCCTCGCCTTCCTGCTGCTCCTCCTGCCGGCCGCCGCCCACGCGCACAAGCCGAGCGACAGCTACCTGGCGATCAGCGTCGACGGCGCCGTGGTGCGCGGCCAATGGGACATCGCGCTGCGCGACCTCGAGTTCGCCATCGGGCTGGATGCCAACGGCAACGGTGAAATCAGCTGGGGGGAGTTGCGCGCGAGGCACGCGGACATCGCCGCCTATGCGCTGGCGCGGCTCGCGGTGCGCGCCGACGGCCGCGACTGCAAGCTCTCACCGACGGCGCACCTCGTGGACGAGCACAGCGACGGCACCTACGAAGTGATGCGTTTCGACATCGACTGCCGCGCAGTTGGGGGTCGTCCCGCCAACGCGCCGGCGTCGCTCGAAGTCGCCTACAGCCTGTTCTTCGACCTGGATCCCACGCACCGCGGCCTGCTGCGCTTCGACCGCGGCGGCACCTCGCAAACCGCGGTGCTGTCGCCCGAGCGGCCGCGCCTGGCGTTCAAGGCGGGCGAAAGCTCGCCGCTGGCGCAATTCTTCGACTACCTGCGCGAAGGCATCTGGCACATCTGGATCGGTTTCGATCACATCCTGTTCCTGCTGTCGCTCCTCCTTCCTTCCGTGTTGATCCTGCAGAACGGGAAATGGAAAGCGGCAGAGCATTTCCGGACCACATTCTGGGATGTCCTGAAGGTCGTCACTTCCTTCACCATCGCGCATTCGATCACCCTGTCGCTGGCCGCGCTGTCGGTGGTTTCGCTGCCGTCGCGCCTGGTCGAGTCGACCATTGCTCTTTCGGTGGTGCTCGCCGCGCTGAACAACGTGGTACCACTCGTCGCAGAACGGCGCTGGGCGGTCGCCTTCGCCTTCGGCCTGATCCACGGCTTCGGCTTCGCCAGCGTGCTGGCGGACCTCGGACTGCCGCAGGGCACGCTGCTGCTCGCGCTGGTCGGTTTCAAACTGGGCGTCGAAGTCGGCCAGCTGGCGATCGTGTCCGCCTTCCTGCCCGTCGCCTTCCTCCTCCGCCGCAGCGGGTTCTACCGCTGGGTCGTCTTCACCGGCGGTTCCACCATGATCGCGCTGGTGGCGCTGGTCTGGCTTGCGGAGCGCGCGCTCGATGTAAAACTCTGGAGTTTTGCTGCAAAATAACAGCCATTCCGCGCCACCCTACCTACTGCAAAGGCGATTTCCCGTGTCTACCGTAAAACCCAAGATCATCTACACCCTTACCGACGAGGCTCCCCGCCTCGCGACCTACTCCCTGTTGCCCATCCTGCGCGCCTTCACCAAGCCGGCGGGCATCGAGATCGAGGAAAGCGACATTTCGGTGGCGGCCCGCATCCTCGGGGAATTCCCGGATTTCCTGACGCCTGAGCAGCGCATCCCCAACAATCTCGCGGAACTCGGCAAGCTGACGTTCAGTCCCGAAGCCAACATCATCAAGCTGCCCAACATCAGCGCGCCGGTCGGCCAGTTGACCGCCGCCATCAAGGAACTGCAGGCCAAGGGCTACAAAGTGCCCGACTATCCCGAGAACCCGAAAACCGACGCCGAAAAGGCGATCCGCGCGAAGTACGGCAAGGTGCTCGGCAGCGCCGTCAACCCCGTGCTGCGCGAGGGCAACTCGGACCGGCGCGCCCCGGCCGCGGTCAAGCGCTACGCGCGCAAGAATCCGCATTCGATGGCCCCCTGGGACATCGCCTCGCGCACCCACGTCTCGCACATGCACGCCGGGGACTTCTACCACGGCGAGAAGTCGATGGCCGTGTCACATGCCAGCGACGTGCGCATGGACCTGGTCACCAAGAGCGGCAAGACGCTGGTGCTGCGCCCGTCGATCCCCCTGCTCGAGGGCGAAGTCATCGACAGCATGTACATGAGCAAGAAGGCGCTCTGCGCGTTCTACGAGAAGGAAATCGAGCACTGCAAGAAGCACGACCTCCTGTTCTCGCTGCACGTGAAGGCGACGATGATGAAGGTCTCGCACCCGATCGTGTTCGGGCATGCGGTGCGGGTGTTCTACAAGGACCTTTTTGAAAAACACGGCAAGCTGTTCGCCGAGCTCGGCGTCATCGTCAACAACGGCTTCGCCAACGTGCTGGAGAAGATCGAGACCCTGCCCGACGCCAAGCGGGCGGAGATCGAAGCCGACATCAAGGCCTGCGAGGCGAAGCGGCCGCGCCTGTCGATGGTCGATTCCGCCAAGGGGATCAGCAACCTCTACAACCCCAACGACATCATCGTCGATGCCTCGATGCCGGCGATGATCCGCGCGGGCGGCACGATGTGGGGGCCCGACGGCAAGATGTACGAGACCAAGGCGGTGCTGCCCGAGTCCACCTTCGCGCGCATCTACCAGGAGGTCATCAACTTCTGCAAGACCAACGGCGCCTTCGACCCGAAGACCATGGGCACGGTGCCCAACGTCGGCCTGATGGCCCAGCAGGCCGAGGAGTACGGCTCGCACGACAAGACCTTCGAGATCCCGGAAGACGGCGTCGCGCGCGTGGTCGACAACCACGACGGCCATGTGCTGATGGAGCAGAACGTCGAGGCTGGCGACATCTGGCGCACCTGCCAGACCAAGGACGCCGCGATCCGCGACTGGGTCAAGCTCGCCGTGACCCGCGCGCGCCAGTCCAACACCCCGGCGGTGTTCTGGCTCGACGAATACCGCCCGCACGAGAACGAAATCATCAAGAAAGTGCGGCGCTACCTGAAGGACCACGACACCACCGGTCTGGATATCCAGATCATGTCACAGGTGCGCGCGATGCGCTTCACGCTGGAACGCGTGATCCGCGGCAAGGACACCATCTCGGTAACCGGCAACATCCTGCGCGACTACCTGACCGACCTGTTCCCGATCATGGAGCTCGGCACCAGCGCGAAGATGCTGTCGATCGTGCCCCTGATGGCCGGCGGCGCCATGTTCGAGACGGGCGCCGGCGGCTCGGCGCCCAAGCACGTGCAGCAGCTGACCGAGGAAAACCACCTGCGCTGGGATTCGCTCGGCGAATTCATGGCCATCGCGGTCTCACTGGAAGACGTCGGCTTCAAGCATCACAACAAGAAGGCCATGATCCTCGCCAAGACCCTCGACGAGGCGACCGGCAAGCTGCTCGACAACGGCAAGAATCCATCGCCCAAGACGGGGCAGCTGGACAACCGCGGCAGCCACTACTATCTCGCCCTCTACTGGGCGCAGGCGCTCGCTGCCCAGAGCGAAGACGCGGAACTCAAGGCCTACTTTTCGCCCCTGGCCAGGGCGCTGGCCGAAAGCGAAAAGAAGATCGTCGATGAGCTCAATGCCGTGCAGGGCAGGCCGGCCGACATCGGCGGCTACTACGCGGCGAATCCGGCCAAGGCCGGCCCGGTGATGCGCCCGAGCGCCACTTTCAACGGCGTGATCGACCCCCTCGCTGCCTGATCGCGCGAAGGCGAAACAAAAAGCCGCCCTCGGGCGGCTTTTTGTTTCCGGGCCGGCTTGCTAGGTCTTCTGAATGTTCGAGGCCTGCTTGCCCTTGGGGCCCTGCACCACGTCGAAACTCACCTTCTGGCCTTCCTTCAGGCTCTTGAAGCCCTGCATGTTGATCGCCGAGAAATGCGCGAACAAATCCTCGCTGCCGTCATCCGGCGTGATGAATCCGTAGCCCTTCGCGTCGTTGAACCATTTCACCGTGCCGATTGCCATCGAACTTCCCCCGCCTCTTGGTTGTCAAATCCGGGTTCCTTCCCGGGCCATTCGGCGGCTTTTACGCGCCTTCCGAACCCCCGTCAAGGGTCCCTGCCGGGGCATTTGCGCTTCAGGTGCGCATTGATTAGGATGGAAACGGTCGGCTACCACATGCATGCAACACAAAGACGACTCGGTACTCGAAGCGAAAAAGGCGAAGGTAAAACTTCCGCCGATGTACAAGGTTTTGCTCCTCAACGACGACTACACGCCTATGGAGTTCGTCGTGCTGGTGCTGCAGAAATTCTTCGGCATGACCCGGGAGCGGGCGACCCAGGTGATGCTCAAAGTCCATCGCGAGGGAATGGGGGTCTGCGGCGTGTATCCGCGCGACGTGGCCTCGACGAAAGTCCAGCAGGTCGCGGCCTATGCACGCAAACACCAGCATCCGTTGCAATGCGTGATGGAGGAAACCTAGCATGATCGCCCAAGAGCTCGAAGTCAGCCTGCACATGGCCTTTGTGGAGGCGCGCCAGAAGCGCCACGAGTTCATCACGGTGGAGCACCTGCTGCTCGCCCTGCTGGACAACCCCACCGCGGCCGAGGTCCTGCGCTCCTGCGGCGCCAACATGGACGAGCTGCGCAAGAACCTCACGCAGCACATCACCGAGCAGACGCCGCGCATCGCCGCCGACCGCGAGGTGGACACGCAGCCGACGCTGGGCTTCCAGCGCGTGATCCAGCGCGCCATCCTGCACGTGCAGTCCTCGGGCAAGAAGGAAGTCACCGGCGCCAACGTGCTGGTGGCGATCTTCGGCGAGAAGGATTCGCACGCCGTGTATTTCCTGCAGCAGCAGGGCATCACGCGCCTGGACGTCGTCAACTACATCTCGCACGGCATCACCAAGACCGCGCAGCCGCACCAGGGCAAGGGCGAGCCGGAGACCGAGCAGGAAAACCAGGCCGAAGCGGCCAACAGCCCGCTCGACAACTACACGCAGAACCTCAACGCCCAGGCGCTTGCCGGCAAGATCGATCCGCTGATCGGCCGCGACAAGGAGCTCGAGCGCGTGATCCAGACGCTGTGCCGCCGGCGCAAGAACAACCCGCTGCTGGTGGGCGAGGCGGGCGTGGGCAAGACCGCCATCGCCGAGGGCCTCGCGCGCCGCATCGTCGAGGGCAGCGTTCCCGAGCTGCTTGAAAAAAGCACCGTGTACGCGCTCGATATGGGCGCGCTGCTGGCGGGCACCAAGTACCGCGGCGATTTCGAGCAGCGCCTGAAGGCGGTGCTCAAGCAGCTGGTGGACAACCCGAACGCGATCCTGTTCATCGACGAGATCCACACGGTGATCGGCGCCGGCGCCGCCTCGGGCGGCACGCTGGACGCCTCCAACCTGCTCAAGCCGGCGCTCTCGACCGGCCAGCTGAAGTGCATCGGCGCCACCACCTACATCGAGTACCGGGGCGTGTTCGAGAAAGACCACGCGCTCACGCGGCGCTTCCAGAAAATCGACGTGGTCGAGCCGTCGGTCGAGGAAACGGTCGAGATCCTCAAGGGGCTCAAGAGCCGCTTCGAGGCGCACCACAGCGTCAAGTACACCGCCAACGCGCTCACCACCGCGGCGGAGCTGTCGGCGAAGTACATCAACGACCGGCACCTGCCCGACAAGGCGATCGACGTCATCGATGAAGCCGGCGCGGCGCAGCGCATCGCGCCCAAGGCCAAGCAGAAGAAGGTCATCGGCAAGATCGAGATCGAGGACATCATCGCCAAGATCGCGCGCATCCCGCCGAGGAGCGTGTCGACGGACGACCGCAGCGCGCTCGCCAACCTGGGCCGCGACCTGAAGGCCGTGGTGTTCGGGCAGGACGCGTCCATCGACGCGCTTACCGCCGCGATCAAGATGGCGCGCTCGGGCCTCGGCAACCCGCAGAAGCCGATCGGCAACTTCCTGTTCAGCGGCCCGACCGGCGTCGGCAAGACCGAGGTCGCGCGCCAGCTCGCCTACTGCATGGGCATCGAGCTGATCCGCTTCGACATGTCCGAGTACATGGAGCGCCACGCGGTGAGCCGGCTGATCGGCGCGCCGCCGGGCTACGTCGGCTTCGAGCAGGGCGGACTGCTCACCGAGGCGATCAGCAAGAAGCCCTACGCGGTGCTGCTGCTCGACGAAATCGAGAAGGCGCATCCGGACATCTTCAACATCCTGCTGCAGGTGATGG
>CAZPNH010000131.1:0-5929 GCA_964587635.1 uncultured Bordetella sp. | reverse complement strand
ACATCGAAGAGGCGCAGGGCGTGTGGCGCGACGGCGACTGGACGGATTTCAACGCCGTGGCGGCGCCGCATCTGGTGGAAGACGCCGCCGGTTGAATGTGGACTGATTCGATCGGGTGGTCCGCTGCCGCCGTCCTGCTGCTGACGATCGGCCGCCAGGTCTTTACCGAATGGCGTGAGCGCAGTACGCGCGGATTGTCGAAGTGGCTGTTTGTCGGCCAGCTCACGGCTTCGGCCGGTTTTGTCGTCTACAGCTGGCTGCTGGGCAATTGGGTATTCCTCGCAACCAACCTGCTGATCCTGGCGACCGCCGGCGTCGGCCAATGGATCTACCTGCGCAACAGAAATCATGAAACCGGCCAAGGAGAACTGACATGACGGAAATCATCACCAAGAAAATCGTCGCCAACGAGGAAGAGCTGAACCGCGATCCCCTCAGCGGCACGCCGGGCGCGCATCCGCTCGGCACAGGCGCCGGCGCGGCTTCGGGCGGCATTGCGGGCGCCGCCGTGGGCATGGCGGTGGGTGGACCGGTCGGCAGCATGATCGGCGCGGCGGTGGGCGCGGTGGCGGGCGGCCTGGCGGGCAAGGGCGCCGCCGAAGCGGTCAACCACACCGCGGAGGAGAAATTCTGGAGGGAAACCTACCTCCGGGAACCCTACTACGTGGCCGGCAAGACCTACGAATACTATGCGCCGGGATTTCGCGCCGGCTGGAAGGGCCGCGTCGAGCATGACGGCCGCACCTTCGAGGAAGCGGAACCCGAGTTGATGGTCGAGTACAACGAGGGCAAATCCGAGCTCGACCCCGAGTGGAATGAAGTGAAGCTGGCCGCGCGCGCCGCGTGGAACCGCGTCGACAGCCACTGGCAGGGAAAACTGTAAGTCCCGCCGCCGCGCGGCGGGAACTACAAAAAAGGCCCCCGGTCGTTCCTCTGATCCAGGGGCCTTAACCCGCCGATCCGCCTCAGGGAGGTGAAGGGGAGGCGGGCATGCAGGCATTCTGGCGCGCCGCCGCGGCCGCTTCCGTGCGTTGTCATACACAAGCGCGTGGAATTTATGAGCGCCAGCGAACAGAGCCGCGCGCGCGGGGGGCGTACGTTCGGCATGCAGTTCCAATCAGCCGCAAGTCTGCCCAGACGCGCGGATTTTTTTTCACACAATCAAAAGGAATTCCCATGAAGTATTCAGTGATGATTTCGGCGGTGCTGATGACGCTGGCGTTGAGCGCCTGCGACAGGCCTGCGGCGGTGGTTGCGGTTCCGGGACCGGCAGGCGCGACCGGCGCGACGGGCAACACGGGATCGACCGGAACGACCGGCTCCACCGGAGACACCGGCGCGACCGGAACGACCGGCGCCACCGGCAATACGGGTGACACCGGGGCCACGGGCGACCGCGGCAAGAGCGGCAGCACCGTGGTGGTCGTTCCGTCCAACCAGAAGTAAGTTTTTGCCGCAATGGCAATTCGCGCGATCAGGCTTGTCGCGGCGGCAGCTTGCCTGCTCGCCGCGGCGGCTTGCGCGACCCTGCCAGATACCGATGCCCTGATAGAGCGGCACGCGGGGCAGGCGGCCAGATTCGAGAACGCGAGCGGCCCGCTGTCGGCGAAGAAAAGCGCCGCCGTGCTCGCCGAGCTCAAGCGCAAGTCGGGCGACATCGACATCCTCGAAAAGCAGATCGCGCTGGAGCAGGCGATCAGCGACAGTCCGCTCATCCTCGGCAACAAAGTGTCCCTCCTGCAGGACGGGGCGGCGACCTACGCGGCGATGTTCGCCGCTATCCGCGGCGCCACGGACCACGTGAATCTCGAAACCTACATCATGGAAGACGATGAAGTAGGGCGGCAGTTCGCCGATGTGCTGCTGCAGCAGCAGGCCAGCGGCGTCCAGGTAAACGTCATCTACGACAGCGTCGGCGGCATCAGTACGCCGAAAGCCTTTTTCGATCGGCTCACGGCGGGCGGGATCCAGGTGCTGGAGTTCAACCCGGTGAATCCGCTGTCGGCGCAGGGCCCGTGGCTCATCAACAACCGCGATCACCGCAAGTTGCTGATCGTGGACGGCCGCACGGCGTTCCTCGGCGGCATCAACATCAGCAGCGTCTATGCGTCGGGATCCGCCGTCAGGCGGTCGGAGAAGGCGGGCGCCAACGGCATTGCGTGGCGCGACACCGACCTGCAGATCGAAGGTCCCGTGGTCGGCGAACTGCAGAAGCAGTTCATGGAGACCTGGGATAAGCAGCACGGCAAGCCGCTCGCGCAAAAAATGTTCTTTCCGGCGCTGGCGGCGCAGGGAAGCGAGATCGTGCGCGCCATCGGCAGCACGCCGGACGATCCTTACAGCCTGATCTACCTGACCCTGGTGTCGGCGATCGGCAATGCGGAGAAGCAGGTATATCTGACCAACGCCTACTTCGTGCCCGACCCCCAGCTGCTCAAGGCGCTGACCGACGCCGCGGGACGCGGCGTGGACGTCCGGCTGATATTGCCCGGCCAATCGGATTCGGAAGCCGCGTTCCAGGCAGGTCGCTCGTACTATTCCGGCCTGCTCGCAGGCGGCGTGAAACTCTACGAACGGGGCGGCGCGCTGCTGCATTCGAAGACGGC
Organism: uncultured Bordetella sp.; assembly: GCA_964587635.1. GTDB lineage: Bacteria > Pseudomonadota > Gammaproteobacteria > Burkholderiales > SG8-39 > RBG-16-66-20. The sequence continues at coordinate 3,323 of CAZPNH010000131.1, read as the reverse complement.
GGTGATCGACGGCGTCTGGTCCACGGTGGGGTCGACCAACCTGGACTGGCGCAGCTTCCTCGACAACGACGAGATCAACGCCGTGATCCTCGGGCGCGAATTCGGCCGCAAAATGCTGGCCGCGTTCGAGAACGACCTCGCGGCGTCGCGGGAGATCAGTCTCGAGGCGTGGGAACGCCGCCCGCTTTCCCTGCGGATAAAGGAATGGATGGCGCGGGTGTGGGGCCAGCTGCTCTAGCCGCCGGCGGGCCGGGCGACGCGGGCAACCGAAAGGAAATGCAAACATGGAATCGCTGAGTCATTGCATCTACGCCAGCGCGGCGGCGCCCGGTCTCGGGCGGGACGAACTGGACTGCATCCTCGCCCAGTCGCGCAACGGGAACGCCAGGCTCGGGATTACGGGGATGCTGCTGTGCGTGGATGGCAGCTTCTTCCAGGTCCTCGAAGGCGAACGCGGCGCGGTCGACGGACTGTTCCGGAGAATTTCGGCCGACCGGCGGCACAGCAAGGTGACGGAAATCATCCGCGAGCCGATCGAGAAGCGGGTGTTCGGCGACTGGACCATGGGCTACTCCCGCCTGACGGTGGCCGAGGCGCGCAGGATCGACGGCCTGAACGATTTCTTCGAAGGCGCGTCGTGCTTTTCGGAGCTCGGTGCCGGCCGCGCGAAGAAACTGCTGGCGGCATTCGCGGCGGGCCGGTGGCGGACCCTGCTCGATGTGCCGGCGAGATCCGCGGCCTGACCCCGCGTGACCCGCGTTCCCTCGCATTCCGCCGTAGTCCATCAGCCGCAGGATCGCGCGCTGCCCCCGTTTTCGTTCGCTTTCCAGCCGATCGTCGACGCCTTGGCCGGCGACATCTATTCTTATGAGGCGCTGGTCCGCGGCTGCGGCAATGAATCCGCGTTCAGCATTCTCGAGCGCGTTGATGCGGATGCGATGCCGGCGTTCGACGAGCGCGCGAGGATCGTCGCGATCGAACTGGCGGCCCGGCTGGGCATCGGCTGCCGCCTCAACCTCAATCTGCTCCCGCGCAGCGTCATGGCGAGCGACGCGCCATTGAACTCCACGGTGGCCGCCGCGGAGCGCTTCGGCATCCCCCTGGCGCGCATTGTCCTGGAGGCGACGGAGGGCGAAGTGATCGACGACCATATCCATTTCGCCCGGGTGGTCGACCGTTACCGGGAAATGGGCGTGAAGTTCGCGATCGACGATTTCGGCGCCGGCTACTCCGGGCTGAATCTGCTCGCCGATTTCCAGCCCGACATGGTCAAGCTCGACATGAACCTGGTGCGCGGGATCGACAGCCGCGGTCCGCGGCAGGCCATCGTGCGGGCCATCGTGCAGGCCTGCGGCGACCTCGGTATCGACGTGCTCGCCGAAGGCGTGGAAACCGTGGCGGAGTACCTGTGGTTCAGGAGCGCGGGCGTGGGCCTGTTCCAGGGCTATCTTTTCGCCAAGGCCGGCTTCGAATGCCTGCCGGGCTTTCGCGATCCCGGCGCGCGAATGGCAGGTTAGCGGGAGTCTGCGGCTTCGGCGCAGAAAGCCGCCAGCTTGCCGAGCACGGTCCGGACCGCGGCATTCGCCGCTGCAGCCCCGCCCTCGGGGTTCTCGCTGGCGGCGGGAACGCTGGCCTCGAACTCGCGGGTGGCAATCACCCGGCGCGTTGCGCTTTCCACGACGTAGGCGCGCAGCGTGAAGCGCAACTGGCTCGGCGCGACCAGGAAATCCTGCTGAAATCGAACGATTTCGGTATCCAGCCGCATTTCTCCCAATGCGGCGCTGGGCGTCTGCACCACGGCGCGGAACGCACCGCCTTTCTCGATTGCGGCGACGATCAGCGGTGCCAGCATGCGCGCGGGGGTGTCGACCCATTCGTTGTGGGCGAAGTATTCAAGTTGGCCGGCATGCCGCAGGTACATCATTCGCGGGCTGTCGAAGCCAGCCGCCGCATGCGGCGGGCTGACGGTCAGCGTCAACGTGCTCGCCGCGGGTCCCGACCCCGACATGGGCGCAGTGATGTCCGCATCGCCGAGCGAGTAAAGATTCGGAGGCGCCGTAACCTTTCCTGCCAGCACGCCGCAGCCGCACAGCAGCGTCAAAGTCAATGCGGTGGCGGCGACTCTCATTTCGCCGTTCCTTCTCCCGGTCCCGGCGGCACCGGAGTGCGGCCGAGCAGCAAGCCGCCGGGACTGCCTTCCACTTTTTCGCTCAGGCGCCGCAGCGACGCCGCCAGCACGTTCATCTCGCCCAGCAGGCGCTCCAGCTCAGGCAGCGCATCGGTCGTGAAGCGCTTCACGCCTGCGCCCACCGCGACGATCGTCTTGTCCGCGCTCGCGCTGGCGAGCGCGGCTTCGTCGCCCATTTTCTCCACCGCGTCGGCGCTGCGGCCGATGCGGTCGATGACCGGCCCGAGCTGCGCCGTCGCGCGGGCGCTATTGTCGAAGGTGCGCGCCGCGCTGGCGATGCCGGCGTCCAGCGTGTCCTTGCGCGCCGCGATGGTGCGCGACACGACGGCGATGTCGGCGAGCGCGCTCTTGAAAGCCGCTTTGTTCTCGTCGCTCAGCAGGGCGTTGATGCTGGAGGAGGTGCTGTCCAGCTTCGCCAGCACGTTGGTGAGCACGTTTTCCAGCCGCGCGCTCAGGGAGGGCTTGGTGCGGATCAACGGGTATGGGTTTCCGTCGGCGGCGAGCAGCGGGGGCGACCCCTGGGCGCCGCCGCTCAATTCGACATAGGCGATGCCCGTGAGTCCCTGGGTTTTCAGCACCGCCACGGTGTCTTCCTTGATCGGCGTGCCGCGGTTGATGGCGAAGAGCAGGTTGACGCGCGCCTGGTTGTGCGGGTCGAGCCGGATATCGCGCACCTTGCCGACGTCCACGCCGTTGTATTTGACCGGCGCATTCAGGTTCAGGCCGGCCACGGATTCGTCCGAGATCGCCAGGTACAGGTCGATTTTCTGCTTGAAGGCGCCGCCCGAGGCGAGCCAGAGCACGCCGGCGATGAGCGCGGCGCCCAGCACCAGGACGAACAGTCCCACCAGCGGGTAATTCACCTTGTTTTCGATTGCCGCTGCTCCTGTTCCTCGGCGGCCCTGCCGCGCGGACCGTCGAAAAACTTGCGTATCGCCGGGTGTTCCATTTTCGACAACTCGCGCATCGAGCCGATGGCCTGAAACTTGCCGTCGGCGAGCACGGCGACGCGATCGGCCACCTGCCAAAGCAGGTCGAGGTCGTGCGTGACCATGACAACGGTCAGGCCGAACTGGTCGCGCACCTGGCGCACCATCACGTCCACGCCGCCCGCGCTGTCCGGATCCAGGCCGGC
>CAZPNH010000130.1:0-5936 GCA_964587635.1 uncultured Bordetella sp. | reverse complement strand
GCCGACCAGTCCGTCGGCCTGCTCTCGGAAGCCGGCAGTCCGGCGGTCGCGGATCCCGGCGCGCTGCTGGTGGAAGCCGCGCACAGGGCGGGCATCCGCGTCGCGCCGCTGGTCGGGCCCTCGTCGATCGTGCTGGCGCTCATGGCTTCCGGCCTGGAAGGCCAGCGCTTCGCGTTCTGCGGCTACCTGCCGCGCGAGGCGGAGGAACGCCGGCGGAGCATCCGGGAACTGGAAGCGCGTTCGCGGCGCGGGAAGGAAACGCAGATCTTCATCGAAACGCCCTACCGCAACGATGCGATGCTCGCCGCCCTGCTGGAGAACTGCGCGCCGGCCACGCGGCTGTGCGTCGCCACCGACCTCACGCTGCCGTCGGAAAGCGTCCGGACGCGCAGCATCGCGGACTGGCGCGCCGGCGCGCCGAAGATCGGCAAGCAGCCAACGGTATTCCTGCTGCTGGCCTAGTGGACCGCCAGGCCTGAGCGCGCCGCGAATTCCAGCAGCGAGCTCATCGCGCCGGCGCCGAAGCGGCGCGCGAACTTCTCGACCGGATTGTCCTTCTGCGTATAGTCGACCACCTCTTCGGCTTTGATCACCTCGCGCGCCACGTAATCGAGGCCGCCCAGGCCGTCGGTGAGCCCGAGCTCGATGCTCTTCGCGCCGCTCCAGATCAGCCCCGAGAACATGTCGGGCGTCTCCTTGAGCCGCTTGCCCCTGCCCTCGCGCACCGCGGCGATGAACTGCTGGTGGATCTCGTTGATCAGCTCGACCGCGATCTGCCTGTGCGATTCGTCCAGCGGCAGGAAAGGATCCAGCAGCGCCTTGTTCTTGCCGGCGGTGATCAGGCGCCGCTCGACGCCGAGCTTTTCCATCAGGCCGACGACGCCGAAGCCGTCCATGCGCACGCCGATCGAGCCGACGATGCTGCCCTTGGCGACGAAAATCTTGTCGGCCGCCGCCGCGACGTAGTAGCCGCCCGAGGCGCACAGGTCCTCCACCACCACGTAGAGCGGAATGGCCGGATATTTGGCCCGCAGCCGGCGCATCTCGTCGTAGATGTTCTGCGACTGCACCGGGCTGCCGCCGGGCGAGTTGATCCTGAGAACCACCCCCTGGGTGTTCTTGTCCTTGAACGCCGTCTGCAGCGCGAGATCCACTTTCTCCGAGCTCGCGTCGGTGCCCGGCCCGATGATGCCGTTGATCTCGACCAGCGCCGTGTGCCGTCCGCCCTTCGCGTCGCCGCCGTCCTTCCAGTCGATGGCAAGCACGATGACCACCGTGATGTAGGCGAAGGTCAGCAGCTTCCAGAAAATGCCCCAGCGCCGCGCGCGCCGCTGTTCCTTGAGCGCCTCGGTGGCGAGCTTCTCGATCACGCCCCGTTCCCACTGTCCGTCGTTGTCAGCCATCGTCGATTCCTTTGAAGTAGACCTTGCCGTCCCGTTCCTCGACCTGCAGGGACACCAGCGGCGTCCTGCCGCAGGGCCCGCCCAGGCATTTTCCGCTTTGCGCGGAGTAGGTGGCGCCGTGCGTCGAGCATATCAAATCGCGCCCGTCCAGATCGAAAACCTCGCCCTCGCGCCAGTCGAGTTCCATCGGCAGGTGGCCGCAGCGGTTGAGGTAGCCGTAGACGCGCCCGTCGAAGCGCACCACGAACGCCGGCGCGCCCTCGCCGAAATACTCGACCTCGAAGCGCACCGCCCTGCCGGAGTTCTCCAGCGCGCCCGAGGCGCAGATCAGCCGTTCGCCGTCAGCCATTGCCGCAGCTCTCCCACGCTCGCCACGCAGGCGCGCGGCGCCAGCGCGCGCAGCGTATCGACCGGATGCGCGCCATAGGTTACCGCCACCGCGTCCACGCCGGCGCTTTTCGCCATGCCGAGGTCGTGCGAGGTGTCGCCCACCATCACCAGCTGCGCCGCCCGCAGGCCCGCTTCGGCCATCAGTTCGAGCAGCATCGCCGGGTGGGGCTTCGAATGCGTCTCGTCGCCGCAGCGCGAGGCCTCGAACAGCGGCCCGAGGCCGCTCGCCGCCAGCGCGCGCTGCAGTCCGCGGCGCGGCTTGCCGGTGGCGATGGCGAGCCGGTGCCCGCGCGTCCGCAGTTCCTCCAGCAATGCCGCCACGCCCGGAAACAGGCTGAGCGAATCCTCGCGCTCGATGAAATAGCCCCGGTAGCGGGCGAGGAAATCCGGATAGCGCTCGGGTGGCAGCGAAGGCAAGGCATGGCGCAGCGAATCGCTCAGCCCCAGGCCGATGACATGGCTCGCCGTCCGGCGGTCGGGTACCGGCAGCGCCATGTCGCGCGCCGCCTGCTGGATGCATTCGGCGATCACCCCGGCGGAATCGAACAACGTGCCGTCCCAGTCGAAGACGACCAGCGGATACCGCGGCTCAGGCATCGCGGTTCGGAAAATTGGCGCCGCAGAATTGCCGCATGTCTTCCGGCAATGCCGCCTCGAGCTTCACCGGCTTGGCGTCGACGGGATGCTGGAAGGCAAGCCGGTGCGCGTGCAGGAACAGCCGTTTCACGCCCTGGCGCGCGAGCGCCCGGTTGAATTCGAAGTCGCCGTACTTGTCGTCGCCGAGGACCGGGTAGCCGGAATGCGCGAGATGCACGCGGATCTGGTGCGTGCGGCCGGTCATGAGGCGCAGCTGCAGGAAGCTCAGGCCGCCCGAGCTCCCCAGTACCTTGACCCGGGTGACCGCTTCCTGGCCGCCTTCCTTCACGGCCACGCGCCGCTCGCCTTTCGCGTTGACGTACTTGTGCAGAGGCTCCCGGATGTCGAAATGCTTTCCCGCCGGCGCGCCCTTGACGACGGCGACGTAGATCTTCTCGACCTCCCCGTCGCGCAGCATGCGGTGGAATTCGGTCAGCGCGCCGCGCTTCTTGGCGACGACCAGCAGGCCGGAGGTGTCGCGATCGAGCCGGTGCACGAGTTCGAGCACCTTCGCCTCCGGGCGGGCCGCGCGCAGCGCTTCGATCACCCCCTGGCTCACACCGCTACCGCCATGCACGGCGATCCCGGAGGGCTTGTTGATGACCAATATGGAGGGATCTTCGTAAACAATTGGGTACTCGATCGGCCTGGCGGCAGGCCTCGAACTCGCATCCGCAACCCTGACCGGGGGAACCCGGACCTTGTCGCCCAGCTTGAGCCGGTAGTCCGGCTTGACCCGGGCGCTGTTGACCCGGACTTCGCCGCTACGGACCACGCGGTAGACATGGCTTTTCGGCACGCCCTTCATCCGGCGCAGCAGGAAGTTGTCGAGCCGCTGGGTCTCGCTTTCTTCGCCCACTTCGAGCGTTGTCGCCCGTGCCTTGCTTAAGTCATTCATTTTCAATACAATCCGAGAACTGACTTCGCGCTGCGAGGCACAGGGACCACAAGACGCGGTGAGTTTTTAGCCATTGCTAACCACGCGCCGGAACCTGCAACCCGCCTCCTGTCCGAATGGGTAGAAACCCTGCCGGACCTGAAGTGCAGTGGTTAATTTCGCTCACCGGAAGTAGCGATGGTACTGGAAACGCGCGCTGACAGCGTGGTCCACTTGACTGGTCTTTTCCCCCAAGGAGAACACTGAGCAACCGGGCGACACGGCTCCTGCGCGCGCAGGAGAAAAATAAGTGAAACGCATGTTGTTTAACGCGACCCAGCAGGAAGAACTGCGCGTCGCCATCGTCGAAGGACAGAAACTCGTAGACCTGGACATCGAGTCCGCCTCCAGGGAGCAGCGCAAGAGCAATATCTACAAAGGCATCATCACCCGGATCGAGCCCAGCCTCGAAGCCGCGTTCATCGATTACGGCGAAGAGCGGCACGGGTTCCTGCCCTTCAAGGAAGTGGCGCGCAGCTATTTCCGCCCCGGCGTCGACGCCGGGCGGGCGCGCATCCAGGACGCCCTCTCCGAAGGCCAGGACCTCATCGTCCAGGTCGAAAAGGACGAGCGCGGCAACAAGGGTGCGGCCCTCACCACCTTCATCAGCCTGGCCGGACGGTATCTCGTCCTGATGCCGAACAACCCCCGGGGCGGCGGCGTCTCGCGCCGCGTCGAGGGCGAAGACCGCAACGAACTGCGCGACACCATCGACCAGCTGGTGGTGCCGGACGGCATGAGCGTCATCGCGCGCACCGCCGCCATCGGCCGCTCCATCGAGGAACTGCAGTGGGACCTGAATTACCTGATGCAGCTGTGGCTGGCCGTCGACGGCGCCTCCAAGGACACGGCGCAGAAGCCGTTCCTGATCTATCTCGAGTCGAGCCTGGTGATCCGCGCGATCCGCGACTACTTCCAGCCCGACATCGGCGAGATCCTCATCGACACCGACGAAATCTACGAACAGGCGGTGGCGTTCATGCAGACCGTGATGCCGGCCAACGTCGGCAAGGTCAAGCTGTACCGCGACGACGTCCCCCTCTTCTCGCGCTTCCAGATCGAACACCAGATCGAGAGCGCCTACGGCCGCCACGTCAACCTGCCTTCGGGCGGCGCGATCGTGATCGACCACACCGAGGCGCTGGTGTCGATCGACGTCAATTCGGCGCGCGCCACCAAGGGCCACGACATCGAGGAAACCGCCTACCGCACCAACCTGGAAGCGGCGGAAGAAGTCGCCCGCCAGCTGCGGCTGCGCGACCTGGGCGGCCTGATCGTCATCGACTTCATCGACATGGAGTCGCAGAAGAACCAGCGCGACGTGGAAAACACTTTCCGCGATTCCCTGCGGCACGACCGCGCGCGCGTGCAGATCGGCAAGATTTCGCGCTTCGGCCTGATGGAGCTGTCGCGCCAGCGCCTGCAGCCCTCGCTGGAAGAGACCGCGCACATCAGCTGCCCGCGCTGCGGCGGCACCGGCTTCATCCGTGGCACCGAATCGACGGCACTGCACGTGCTGCGCATCATCCAGGAAGAAGCGATGAAGGAAAACACGGGCGCCGTGCACGCACAGGTGCCGGTGGACGTGGCCTCCTTCCTGCTGAACGAAAAGCGCGCGGAGATCCAGAAGCTCGAAGCACGCATCAAGGTGAACATCGTGCTGGTGCCCAACGCGCACCTCGAGACACCGCACTACAAGGTGCAGCGCCTCAAGCACGACGAGTTGAACGCCATGGAGCACGTGCCGACGAGCTACGAGCTGGTCGAGCAGCCCGAGGAACCCAAGGCGCTCGGCAAGGACGCCGAGCCCAAGAAGGAACGCCCGCAGGCCGCGGTGCAGGGCATCGTGCCCGACCAGCCGGCGCCCGTCGTTCCCGAGCCGGCCGCTAGGACCGAGGCGCCGCGTCATTCCGCAGCGCCCGCCCCCGCGCCGCAACTGCAGGAACCGGCCCGCTCAGGTTTCCTGGGCCGCCTGTTCGGCTGGCTCAAGACCGAGAAGCCGGCGGAACAGCCGCCGGCCGCCAATGAATCCGCCATGCGCCCAGCGCGCCAGGACCGGCCGCGGGACGAGCATCGCGACCGGCACGAGCAGCATCGCGGCGGACGCGGGGGCCGTGGAGGCCGTGACGGACGCGGCGGCCGTGATGGCGGACGCGGCGACGGCAGGCGCGATCACCAGCGCGACGGCCGCGGCGGCAGGCCGGACCAGCAGCAGCGCGGCGAGCGCGACCCGCGGCGCGATCAGCAGCCGCGGCGCGACCAGCGCCCGCAGCAACCCCAGCAACAGCAGCAGCCCCGTCCGGATCGCCCGCAAGGCGAAATTCCGCAGCAGGGCGAGCTTTCGCAGGCCGAGCGCCAGCCGTTCGAGCGCCCGCAGGGCGAACGCCGGCCGGACCAGCGGCCGCAGCGCCCCCCGCAACAGCAGCAGCAGCGGCCGCAGCAAGGCCCGCAAGAAGGCAATCGTCCGCCCCAGGAAGGCGGCGAGGAGCATCGCCGGCGCCGCCGCGGCGGCCGCGGGCGCGGAGGCGGTGGCGGCGGTGATCGCGCGGATCGCGGCGATCGCCGGCCGG
>CAZPNH010000129.1:0-5940 GCA_964587635.1 uncultured Bordetella sp. | reverse complement strand
GCTGAACGCGAAGAGCGGCTTTGACCGGATCGAGAGGTTACAATTGAACTTTGGCACCGCCTTCTAGTACCTGCAGAGGAATCGTCTCGCCCTATGCACCGTAAAGTCCTACTCGCCGCCGCTGCCGCATGCTTGGCCCTGCCTGCGGCCCAGGCGCAGGCCCAAGCCAAAATCGGGGTGGTGCAGATCGAACGCATCGTGCGCGATTCCGCCCCCGCGCTGCGCGCGCAGAAGAAGCTGGAAGCGGAATTTTCCAAGCGCGAGAATGACCTCGCCAAGGTCGCGGACCAGCTCAAACGCATTCAGGATGACCTGGAGAAAAACGGCGTTACCATGCAGGAAGCGCAGCGGCGCGCCAAGGAGCAGGAATTCAACGACCTGAACCGCGACTTCCAGCGCAAGCAGCGCGAATACCGCGAGGACGTGAACCAGCGCCGCAACGAGGAGCTTTCGCAGGTGATCGAGGCCGCGAACCGCATCATCCGCCAGATCGCCGAAAGCGAGAAATTCGACATCATCTTCCAGGAAGCAGCCTACGCGAACCCGCGCATCGACATCACCGACAAGGTGATCAAGGCGCTCGAAGGCAAGCCGCCCGCCGCCGCAAAATGACATGCCCGGGCCGCTCACGCTCGCGCAAATCGCGTCGCAGTTCGGCGGCCGCATCGCCGGCGAGCCGGACACCCTGATCCACCAGGTCGGCTCTCTCGAACGGGCCGGGCGCGGCCAGATCGCTTTTCTCGCCAATCCGAAGTACCGCTCGAGGCTGTCCGGAACGGGCGCCTCCGCCATCGTGCTGGGTGCGGACGCGGAAGCGCTTACCGCGCTGCCCCGCATCGTCTGCGAAAATCCTTACGCCTATTTCGCCCGCGTGTCGCAGCTCTTCAATCCGGCCGCCACGCAGGCCGCGGGCGCGCATCCCTCGGCCAGCATCGCGCCCGGCGCGAAGCTCGGCGAGCGCGCGTCGATAGGAGCGGGCTGCGTCATCGGCGACGGGGTCGAGATCGGCGCGGACAGCTGCCTGTATCCCGGGGTGGTGGTCTATCCGGGCTGCCGCATCGGCGCGCGCGCGATCATCCATTCCGGCGCCGTCATCGGCGCCGACGGCTTCGGCATCGCCAAGGAGGACGGGCGCTGGCTGAAAATTCCGCAGATCGGCGCGGTGCGCATCGGCGACGACGTCGAAATCGGCGCCAACACCACCATCGACCGCGGCGCGCTGGACGACACGGTGATCGAGGACGGCGTCAAGCTCGACAACCAGATCCAGATCGGCCACAACTGCCGGGTGGGCGCGCATACCGCCATGGCGGGCTGCGTCGCGGTGGCCGGCAGCGCCGACATCGGCAGCCATTGCACCATCGGCGCCGGCGCGCTGATCCTCGGCCACCTGTCGATCTGCGACGGCGTGCACGTGTCGGCCGACACCGTCATCTCGCGTTCGATCCGCAAACCCGGCACCTACACCGGCATGTTCCCCGCCGACGACAACGAATCCTGGGCGCGCAATACCGCGGTGGTGCGCCATCTGGCGGACCTGGCCGACCGGGTGCGCGAACTGGAAAAACGGCTGCAAGGCAAGGAGAAGGGCAATGGCTGACATGGATATCCACCAGGTCCTCGCGCACCTGCCGCAGCGCTATCCGATCCTGATGATCGACCGGGTGCTCGAATGCGAGCCGGGCAAGCGCATCCTCGCGCTGAAGAACGTCTCCGCCAACGAGCCGTACTTCCCGGGGCATTTCCCGCACCGCCCGGTGATGCCCGGCGTGCTGATCCTGGAGGCGATGGCGCAGGCCGCCGGCATCCTCGTTTTCCGCACGCTGGGCGCCAAGCCCGACGACAAATCGGTCTACTACTACGCGGGCATCGACAACGCGCGCTTCAAGCGGCCGGTCGAGCCCGGCGACCAGCTCCTCATCGAAGTCCTGATCCTCGGCTCCAAGCGCGGCATCTGGAAGTTCGGCTGCAGCGCGCGCGTCGGCGATGTGCTGGTCGCGGAGGCCGAGATCCTCTGCACCGTGCGGCCGGCCCCGAGCGAATGATCCACCCGACCGCCATCGTCGAGCCCGGGGCGCGGCTCGCGGCGAATGTCGCGGTCGGCGCCTATTCGATCATCGGCGCGCAAGTCGAAGTGGGCGAGGGCAGCGTGATCGGGCCGCATGTGGTCATCGAGGGACGCACCAGGATCGGCCGCAACAACCGCATTTCGCAGTTCGCGTCGCTGGGCGGATCGCCGCAGGACAAGAAGTACGCCGGCGAGGACACCGCGGTGGAGATCGGCGACGGCAACACCATCCGCGAATACGTGACCATCAACCGTGGCACCATCGGCGACGCGCGCGTGACCCGCGTCGGCGACGACAACTGGATCATGGCCTACGTGCACTTCGCGCACGACTGCCAGATCGGCAGCCACACCATCTTCGCCAACGCCTGCGAGCTCGCAGGCCACGTGCAGGTCGGCGACTGGGCGATCCTCGGCGCCACCACACTGGTGCACCAGTTCGTGCACATCGGCGCGCACAGCTTTACCGGCATGGGCACCTATCTCGACCGGGATCTGCCGCCCTACGTCCGGGCGGCGGGCAACATGGCGCAGCCCTACGGCATCAACAGCGTGGGACTGCGGCGGCGCGGGCTGCCCTCCGCGACCATCGACGCGCTCAAGCGCGCTTACAAGACGATCTACCGCAGCGGGCTCGGGCAGGAAGACGTGCGGCGCGAACTCGAAGCGCAGGCGCAGGGCTGCGCCGAGGTGCGGGCGGTGCTCGACTTCCTGAACGCCTCGAAGCGCGGCTTCATACGCTAGGGGCACGCGAAGCTCGTGCATCACGACTCCAGCGTCCACGTCGGCATGGTGGCCGCCGAGGCCTCGGGCGACCTGCTGGCCGCGCACCTGATCGGCGCGCTCAAGGCGCGCCGGCCGGAACTGCGCTTTTCCGGCATCGGCGGCCCGAAAATGATCGCGCAGGGATTCGAGTCGCAGGTCCCCATGGACAAGCTGGGGGTGCGCGGCTACGCCGAGGTGCTGCGGCACTACCGCGAGATCATGGCCATCCGGCGGCAGATCGCCGAGCGCATGCTGAGCGAGCGGCCTGCGGTGTTCATCGGCGTGGACTCTTCCGATTTCAACCTGGACCTGGAGCGGCGCCTCAAGGACGCGGGCATCCCGGCGATCCAGTACGTCAGCCCCTCGATCTGGGCCTGGCGCGGCTGGCGCACGCGGCGCATCGTGCGCTCGGTGACGCACCTGCTGGCCATCTTCCCGTTCGAACCGGCGCTGTATGAGAAGGAAGGGCTGCCGGTGACCTACGTCGGCCATCCGCTCGCCGACGTGATCCCGATGGAGCCCGACAAGGCCAAGGCGCGCATCGAACTGCGCGTGCCGGCCGGGCGCCGCGTGGTAGCGCTGCTGCCGGGCAGCCGGCGCTCGGAGCTGCACTACATGGCCGACCTGTTCGTCCTCACGGCGCGCCGCCTGCTGCAGGACCTGCCCGACGCGTACTTCATCTGCCCCACGGCCTCCCGCGCCACGCGCGACATGTTCGAAGCAGCGCTGCGCCGGCACGAGGCGAGAGACCTGCCCCTCACGCTGCTGTTCGGGCATTCCCACGAAGCGCTTGCCGCCGCCGACATCGCGCTGGTCGCCAGCGGCACCGCGACGCTGGAAACGGCGCTGTTCAAGACGCCCATGGTCATCGCCTACAAGCAGTCGCCGTTCACCTGGGCGCTGATGCGCCGCATGCTGTACCTGCCCAACATCGGCCTGCCGAACATCCTGGCGGGCGAGAACCTGGTGCCGGAGTTCGTGCAGGAAAAAGCCACGCCCGACAACCTGGCCGACACGCTGCTCGATCTCCTGCACGACGCGGGCGCGCAGCGCAGGCAGATCGAGAAATTCCGCGAGATCCACCTCACGCTGCGGCAGAACACCGCGCAGAAGGCGGCCGAGGCCGTGCTGGCGGTCATGGATGCCGGCCGCAGCTAAGGTCTGCGGAGTCGACGAGGCGGGACGCGGCCCGCTTGCCGGACCCGTTTACGCGGCCGCCGTGATATTGGACCCGGGAAGGCCGATCGAGGGCCTGAAAGACTCCAAGCTTTTGAGCGCTTCGCGACGGGAAATTCTTGGAATTTCAATTCGGGAAAATGCCCTTGCATTTGCAGTCGCGCAAGCCAGTGTCGAAGAAATAGATCGCCTCAATATTCTGCAAGCCACGATGCTGGCCATGCAGCGCGCGGTGGAAATGCTGCAAATGCGTCCGGACGAGGCCTGGATCGACGGCAACCGCTGCCCGCCGCTTGCCTGCCGCAGCCGGGCCATCGTGCAGGGTGACCGGCTGCACCCGGTGATCTCGGCGGCATCCATCCTCGCCAAGACCGCGCGCGACGAGGAAATGCGGCGCATGCACGAGCGCTATCCGCAATATTGCTTCGACCGCCACAAGGGATACCCGACCGCGGAGCATCTGGCGCTGCTCGAGCGCCACGGCGCGAGCGAGATCCACCGGCGCAGCTTCGCGCCGGTGCGGCGCATTCTGGGCGCCGGATGAGCGTCCTCACCTCCCGCGACAATCCCCGGGTGCGGCGCTGGCGAGACCTCACGCGCGATACACGGGTCCGGCGCGAGCTGAAGAAGGCGATGATCGAAGGCGACCATCTGATATCGGCCTGTCTGCAGTCCGGACACCGGATCGAAGCGCTCATGCTTGGCAAGTCGGCATCGACAGATGCGGCATTCCAGGAAATCGCGAAGGCCGCCGGCGTGGTCCCCACCATCCTCGCCGATTCCGTCTTCAAAGCCATAACGGATACCGGCTCGCCTTCGGGCATCGCGGCGGAAATCGTTCTTCCCGATCCAAAGATTGAACTCAAGAACGCCCCAAGTTGCCTGTTCCTCGAATCCATCCAGGACGCCGGCAACGTCGGCACCATCCTTCGCAGTGCTGCTGCCTTTGGAATCCGGCATGCCGTGCTGGGCACGGGATGCGCGGACGCCTGGTCGCCAAAGGTGCTGCGCGCCGGCATGGGTGCGCACTTCGCGATCACGATCCAGGAGAACGCAGATCTGGTGGCGGCGATTGTGGATTTCGGCGGGAAAGTAGCCTGCACGGTGCCGCGCGGCGGCGTAGCGCTCGCTGCCGCGGACCTGTCGGACAGGATCGGTTGGCTGCTGGGCGCCGAAGGGCAGGGCGTGAGCAAAGCGCTCGCCGCTCGCTCCGCCCTCAAGGTCTCGATTCCAATGCCAGGCGGCGCCGAGTCGCTCAACGTAGCGGCGGCAGCGGCAATCTGCTTCTACGAATGGGCGCAACGCCGGAAATGATCGCTTTCGACCCAAAGCGGTCATTCTGGGTGTAAATTTGCGACCGAAGTGGAGTGACCGGGCGTTCAGCCAGCCGATTCCATTGGGTACGCTGTTGTGTGACGACTCGAGGCGTGATGAGAAACCTCGCAATCCTGACAGGATTCAGCTTCGCATTGGCTATGGCTCCTGCGCAAGCCGATGGCAATCCTATGGCCTCACACGAACATTCCGCAACCAAAGACGAGTCCTACGTTCCTGGCCTCGGCGAGATCATGTCCCTGCAGCAAACGCGTCACGCCAAACTCTGGCTCGCGGGCATCCATGGCAATTGGGCCCTTGCCGACTACGAACTGGACGAGCTCCGGGAAGGATTCGATGACGCAAGCAAGCTGCATCCCGCGCACGGGAGCATACCGGTCGCGGCGTTGATAGCAAAGCTGACGCCGGCACCGCTTGAAGCGATTGACAACGCGATCAAGGGAAAGAGCGGGGCGGGCTTCAAGAGGTCCTTCGACAGCCTGACTGCGGCGTGCAATGCCTGCCATCATGCCGCGAACCACGGCTTCATCCAGATCAGACGACCGGGCGGTTCAGCGTTCGGAAACCAGAACTTCAATCCCGGGCTGAAGTAGGGT
>CAZPNH010000128.1:0-5941 GCA_964587635.1 uncultured Bordetella sp. | reverse complement strand
CCGTCCACCTACACCCAGCAGGCGCGCGAAGTCGCGGTGCGCCAGATCTATTTCACCGCCTGGCAGATCCTGCCCGGCTACGCCGCCATCACGGCGCTGCTCAGCCTGCTGCTCATCGAGGTGGTGGTGGACTCGGCGCGCAGGTACGGCGTCACGCAGTATTCGCTGGAACTGGTGCTGCGCGTGCTGGTGCTTGAGCTGGTGCCGCTCATGACGGCGCTGTTCGTCGCGCTGCGGTCCGGGGCGGCGATCGGCGCCGAAATCGCGCTCATGAGCGTGCGCGGCGAGCTCGAGGACAAGGAAGAGGCCGAAGCGAGCCCGCTGCATGCCGAACTGATGCCGCGCATCGCCGGCGCGGCGCTCTCGGTGGCTTCGCTCACCACCCTCGGCTGCCTGATCGCGGTGTGGCTGGCCTACGTGGAGTTCTACGGCTTCACCGCCGCGGCGCTGCCGGAGTTCTCGCCCATCGTGAGGAACGTCTTCGACGGGCTGGAGCTTGCCACCTTCTGCCTCAAGTGCCTGCTGTTCGGCCTGGCGGTGGCCATCATTCCCGCGGCCACCGCGCTGGAGGCCGAGCGCGGCGTGATCAATTCCCTGCCGGCGGTGGTGCTGGGCGGCCTGATCAAGCTGTTCTTCGTGATCCTGGCCGTCGAGGTGGCGACTTTGATGGTGAAATACGTCTGAGCATGGCCGAACCGTCCCACGAAGCCGATAAACCCGCGTCCCCGCCCGCTCCGGACTCGCCGGCCGAGATCGCCAGCGGGCTCCTGCCGCGCAACATCGGCGTCAAGGTCGGGGCGCTGCTGGCGATCTCGATCGCCGTCGCGCTGGGCTTCATCGTGTACGTGCTGGATGCGCGCGGCGTATTCGACCAGACGCAGCGCATCTACCTGATCACGGACAATGCCGAGGGCATCGGCGTCGGCACCGACCTCACCTTTTCCGGCTTCCCGATCGGCCGCGTGCGCCGCATCACGCTGCGCGACGACGGCAAGGTGCGCATCAGCGTCCGCGTGGCCGTGAGCGACGCGAAATGGCTGCGCGCGTCGAGCGTCTTCGTGATCGACGTGCCGCTGGTGGGCGCGGCCAAGCTGCGCGCCTTCACCGCCAACCTGCAGGACGCGCCGCTCGAGGACCGCGCCGAGCGCCCGGTGCTGCGCGGCGACACCACGGAGGAGATCCCGCGCATGGTCGCCTCGATGCGCGCGGTGCTGGAGAACCTCGACCAGATGACCGACACGGGCTCGAGCCTGCAGGAAAGCCTCAAGAACGCGCGCACCGTCACCGAACGCATGGCCGGCAAGTACGGCGTGCTGGGCGGGCTCATGGGCGGCGAGGACAACGCGAAGAAGGTCGTCGCCTCGATCGACCGCGCCAACGCGCTGCTGGCTTCGCTGGGCAGCGTGTCGCTCAAGCTCGACACGGTGCTCTC
Organism: uncultured Bordetella sp.; assembly: GCA_964587635.1. GTDB lineage: Bacteria > Pseudomonadota > Gammaproteobacteria > Burkholderiales > SG8-39 > RBG-16-66-20. The sequence goes on along the minus strand of CAZPNH010000128.1, from coordinate 4,509 downwards.
CAAGACCGACCAGCGCGTGTTCGGGCAGGGCGGCATCGTCGACGAGACGCAGAAAGCGGTGACGCAGGCCAACGCGATCCTCGGCGAGGTGCGCGAAAGCCTGAAAAAGGTGGACGCCCTTCTCGTCGATGCGCAGGCCGTGGGTGCGAACGCGAAGGCGGCGACCACCGACCTGGTCGCGCTGCGCGCCCAGGTCGAGGCGAGCCTGCGCAAGGTCAATTCGCTGATCGAGGAGATCAACCGCAAGTGGCCGTTCGGGCGCGAGACGCAGATCAAGCTGCCATGAAACGGCTCGCGCTCCTGCCGCTGCTCCTGCTCACCGCCTGCGGCGGCAATCCGGTGCCGGACTGGCAGCTGAATTCGGTCGCGGCGACCAATGCCTTCCAGCAGGACTACCTGCGCGGCGACACCAAGGCGGCCGACATCGAGTTCGCCTCGCTGAAGAATGAACTCTCCGCCACCGGGCGCGGCGACCTGATGGCGCGCGCGGAGCTGGTGCGCTGCGCGGCGCGCGCGGCCAGCCTGGAGTTCGACGACTGCCCGGGCTTCGCGGCGCTGCGCGCCGATGCGGGCCCCGAGGAACTCGCCTACGCCGACTACCTGGCGGGGAAAATCGAGCGGGCACCCGGCGAGGATCCGCTCTCGAAGCTGGTTTCCGCCGGCGTGAGAATGAAGAACGGCAAAATCACCCCGCCGGAAATTGCCGCCGCGATCGACATCGCCTCGGCGCAGGGCTGGCGCCGGCCGCTGCTGGCCTGGCTGGGGGTGCAGGAAGAGCGCGCCGAGGCCGCGGGCGACAGCGCGGCGCTGGAGAAAATCCGCCGCCGCATCGCGCTGGCAGGGGGAAAGAGCTAGGCCGCTGCCTTGTATTTCAATGCGACGCCATTCAGGCGCTGCAGCTCGTCGAAGGAAATGTCGGCGAGGATTTCCACGAGATGCAGGCCGTCGGGCCTGACGTTGATCACCGCGAGATCGGTGTAGACGCGGTTCACGCAGCGCGCGCCGGTGAGCGGGTAGCTGCAACGCTCGACAATCTTGCTTTTGCCTTCCTTGGTGAGGTGCTCCATCATCACCAGCACCTGCTTGGCGCCGACCGCGAGGTCCATCGCGCCGCCGACCGCGGGAATCGCGTCGGGCGCGCCGGTGTGCCAGTTGGCGAGGTCGCCCGCGGCGGAGACCTGGAAGGCGCCCAGCACGCAGAAATCCAGGTGCTGTCCGCGGATCATGCCGAACGAATCGGCGTGGTGGAAATAAGAGCCGCCGCTGAGCAGCGTGACCGGCTCCTTGCCGGCGTTGATCAGGTCTTCGTCTTCCTCGTCTTTCGGCGGGCGCGGGCCGATGCCGAGCACGCCGTTCTCGCTGTGCAGGATGATCTCGCGGCCCTTGGGCAGGTAGTCGGCGACCAGCGTCGGCAGGCCGATGCCGAGGTTCACGTAGGCGCCCTCGGGAATGTCCTGCGCCACGCGCGCCGCCATCTGCTTGCGGTCGATTTTTTTCATCAGTGCAATTTTACGACCCGCTTGACGAAAATTCCCGGCGTCACCACGGTCTCGGGATCGAGCTCGCCCAGCTCGACGGTTTCGCGCACCTGCACCACGGTGCACTTCGCTGCCGCCGCCATGATCGGGCCGAAATTGCGCGCGGTCTTGCGGTAGGCGAGGTTGCCCCAGCGGTCGGCGCGGTCGGCCTTGATCAGCGCATAGTCGGCGTGGATCGGCAGCTCGAACACGTAGTCGCGCCCGTTGATGTGGCGCGTCTCCTTGCCCTCGGCGAGACGGGTGCCGAAAGCGGTCGGCGTGAAAAAGCCGCCGATGCCGGCGCCCGCGGCGCGGATGCGCTCGGCGAGCGTGCCCTGCGGCACCAGTTCCAGCTCGAGCTTTCCCGCGCGGTAGAGCTTGTCGAAGTGCCAGGAATCCGCCTGGCGCGGGAAGGAGCAGAGGATTTTGCGCACGCGGCCCGCGCCGATCAGCGCGGCCAGTCCCGCATCCGCGTTGCCGGCGTTGTTGTTGACCACGGTGAGTTCTTTTGCGCCCTGCGCGATCAGGCAGTCGATCAGCTTGGCCGGCATGCCGGCGTTGCCGAAGCCGCCGATCATCACCGTCGCGCCGTCGGGCACGTCGGCCAGCGCGGCTTCCGGCGTGGCGAAGAATTTGTTGATCATGGGCCGCGAATTATCGCCCCAACGGGTTTTGGGTCCTTTTTGTGAGCAGGCGCTCACTCGACCCGATCTTCTGACAAGTCACTTTTAATGATGGTTGCAACCTATTGATATTTAAGTGCAATTAAAATCAAGATTTGGCCTCCAATAATTAAGCTAAGTACCTGTCAGACCTGAAGAAATTCCGAATCTCCGGCTTGACCCGCCATCCCCTTTCGCATAAAGTGGGAAAACGTAGAAAAAAGTGGCTTAAAAATGCCGCAATGCGGGTTTTCGTCAATCCGAGTGGAGGAGACAAAAAGAGATGGGCGGCACGGGGACATTTCACGGCGCTGCGGTCATCACGCTCGATGCGAAGGGCCGCCTCGCCATTCCGACTCGCCATCGCGACGCGCTGGTCGCCACGAGCAGGACGCTCGTGCTGACCGCCCATCCCGACGGCTGCGCGCTCATCTACCCCGAGTCCGCCTGGGAGCCCGTGCGCTCGCAGGTCGAGAAATTTCCCAGCTTCCATCCGCAGGCGAGCTGGTGGAAGCGCCTGCTGCTCGGCTTCGAGGAGCACATCGCGCCCGATGCCTCGGGCCGCGTGCTGGTGTCGAGCGGCCTGCGGCTGCACGCCAGGCTCGAGCGCGAGGCCATGCTGGTCGGCCAGGGCCACTATTTCGAACTCTGGGATTCGGGCGTCTGGAGCGCGAAGCTCGCCGCCGCGCTGTCCGCTTCCGGCACGCCGCCTCCGGGCATGGAGGGCTTCTCGCTGTGACGGGGGGCGCGGACGATGAGCACACCAACCCTTGCTCATCGCGCGGTCCTTCTGGAAGAGGCGGTGTCGGCTCTCGCCATCCGCGCGGACGGCGTCTACGTGGATGCCACTTTTGGCCGCGGCGGCCACAGCCGCGCGATCCTCGAGCGCCTTGGGCCGGCGGGACGCCTGATCGCGCTGGACCGCGATCCGCAGGCGGTTGCCGCCGCGCAGGAAATCCGCGATCCGCGCTTCAGCATCGCGCACGCCCCCTTCAGCGAACTCGCGCAGGTGCTCGGCCGGCACGGCCTGAGCGGGGTGCAGGGCCTGCTCGCGGACCTCGGCGTGTCCTCGCCTCAGCTGGAAGATCCGGCGCGCGGCTTCTCGTTCCGCGCGGACGGGCCGCTCGACATGCGCATGGATCCGACCCGCGGCGTTTCCGCCGCGGACTGGCTGGCCACGGCAACAGAACAACAAATCCGGGAGGCAATCGGCGGCTATGGCGAAGAACGGTTTGCTAAACAGGTTGCAAAGGAGATTGTTGCTGCTCGGGCACGCGAGCCGATCGGCCGCACCGAGCAACTTGCCGCTGTCGTGGCTGCGGCGGTCGGCACACGCGAGGCCGGGAAGAATCCGGCGACGCGCACCTTTCAGGCTCTACGGATTCTCGTCAATCGGGAGCTTGAGGAGATCGCGCTGATGCTGCCGCAGGCGGTCCAGCTGCTGTCGCCCGGCGCCCGGCTCGCCGTGATCAGTTTCCATTCTCTGGAGGACCGGCTGGTGAAGCGCTTCCTGCGCGCCTGCAGCCAGTCGGGCCTGCCCCGGGATTTGCCGATTCGCGCCCGCGATTTGCCACAAACGCCGCTCAGAATCGTGGGCAAGGCGGTGCGCGCTTCGGACGCCGAAATCGCGGCCAACCCGCGCGCGCGCAGCGCGACCCTGCGCGCCGCCGAACGCAGCGACGCACCTCTCGACCTTGCGGTACTCAAGCACGCACTCACCGAACACGGGCCCGACGCGTGGCGAAGCTGAACCTCCTCCTCCTCCTGGTTCTCATCGTCTGCGCGCTCGGGCTCGTCACCTCGCAGCACAAGGCGCGCAAGCTGTTCACCGAGCTCGACCGCGAGCAGGAGCGCAGCCGCGCGCTCGACGTCGAGTTCGGCCAGCTGCAGCTCGAATCGAGCACCTGGGGCCTGCATTCGCGCGTCGAGAAGATCGCCACCGGCACCCTCGGCATGCGCGCGCCCGACCCGCGCCGCGTGCGGATGATCGAAACGCGGGTCGAAACGCGCGCCGAAGCGCCGGCGGGGGCGCAGAAGAAATGAGCGCCGCCAGCCTGCCGATGCCGGTGCGGCTGCCGGCCTGGCGCGCGCGCTTCGCGCTGTTCGCGCTGCTGGCGGCTTTCGTGGTGCTGGCGGGCCGCTCGGTCTACCTGCAGTCGATGAAGACCGGCTTCCTGCAGGAGAAAGGCGAGCAGCGCTATTCCCGGGTGCTGGAAGTGCCGGCCACGCGCGGCCGCGTGGTCGACCGCAACGGCGAGGCGCTCGCCATCTCGACGCCGGTGAAATCGGTGTGGGCGATCCCGGACGACTTCAACGCCACGCCCGCGCAG
>CAZPNH010000127.1:0-5959 GCA_964587635.1 uncultured Bordetella sp. | reverse complement strand
ACTTGCGCAGGCCGAGCTGCTCGATCAGCGAACGGTACTTGTCCGCGTCGCTGCGCTTCAGGTAATCCAGCAGCTTGCGGCGCTGGCTCACCATCTTGAGCAGTCCGCGGCGCGAGTGGAAATCCTTGACGTGCGACTTGAAATGCCCGGCCAGGCCGTTGATGCGCTCGGTGAGGAGCGCGATCTGCACTTCCGTGGAACCGGTGTCGTTGCCGGCGCGCTGGTGCTGTTTAACGACTTGCGCTTTCTGCGCAACCTGCAAACTCATACGCTTCTCTCTCTGTGGACTCTGTATGTGAGGCGGGCATTCTAGCCGAAAATCCGCCGGTTTTACAGTTTTTCTCGCAATTTCAGCCGCTTGCAAGCAGCCGGACGGGGTGCAGATGGCCCTGCGCGCGCACTTCCCCGACCCCCAGCAGCGCCCCCTCGGCGCGGTAGACGCAGCAGGGCCCCGCGCTGGCCTTGAAAGGGATGGCCTGGCCATTGAGAAAGCGCCGCGCCTGCTCTTCGGCGAGCTCCAGGCGCGGCAGATCCGCCAGCAGGCTGTCGGCGGGCAGCAGCCAGGCGCGGCGGCCTTCGTCGCCCAGCGCCTGCAGGTCGTCCAGCGTGACGGACTGGTCGAGCCGGAAGCCGGCCACCGCCGTGCGGCGCAGCGCTTCGAGATGGGCGACCGTGCCGAGGGCGGCGCCCAGATCGACCGCGAGCTGGCGTATGTAGGTCCCCTTGCTGCATTTCACCCGCAGCTGCAGCAGATCCCCGGCAAATTCGAGCAGTTCGAGCTCGTGCACGGTGATATGCCGCGCCGCGCGCTCGACGGTCTGGCCCGCGCGCGCGAGCTCGTACAAGGGCTGGCCGCCATGCTTCAGCGCCGAATACATCGGCGGCACCTGCTCGATGGCGCCCCGGAAGCGCTCCAGCGCCCGGGCGACGCCGGCCGCGTCCACATCCACCGGCCGGCGCTCCAGGACGGCGCCTTCCGCATCGCCGCTGTCCGTCAGCACGCCCAGCCTGACCTGCGCGCGATATTCCTTGATGGAATCGAGCCCGTACTGGGCGAATTTGGTGGCTTCCCCGAACAGCAGCGGCAGCAGGCCCGAGGCCATCGGGTCGAGCGTGCCGGCATGCCCCGCTTTTTCCGCTGCCAGCAGGCGCTTTACCGCCTGCAGCACGGCGCTCGAACTCGGGCCGACCGGCTTGTCCAGCAGCAGCACGCCGTCCAGCTTGCGCCGCATCAGCCGCGGTTCCTACCGCTTCGGCGGAACGACGCTGTCGATCAGCCGCGAAATCCGGTCGCCGCGCTCGACGGACTCGTCGTAGGCGAAGCGCAGTTCCGGCGTGGTGTACATCTTCATGCGGTGCGCAAGCTGCGAGCGAAGGAATCCCGCCGCGCGCTGCAGCGCCTTGGTGGTGACAGCGAGCTTTTCTTTTTCGAGAATGGTGAAGAAGACCTTGGCGTGCGACAGGTCCGGGGACACGTCGACCGAGGTAAGCGTCACCATGCCGACGCGCGGATCGCGCACCTCGCGGCGCAACAGCTCGGAGAGTTCCCGCTGGATCAGGTCGGCCACCTTGCGCGGCCGTCCGCCGCTCACAGGGTGCGCGCGACCTCGAGGACTTCGAACACCTCGAACTGGTCGCCTTCCTTGAGCTCCTGGAACGTCTTGAGCGACATGCCGCACTCGAAGCCGGCCTTGACCTCGCGCACGTCGTCCTTGAAGCGCTTGAGCGAGGCGATTTCGCCGGTATGGATGACCACGCTGTCGCGCAGCACCCGCACCTGCGCACCGCGCTTGACGAGGCCTTCCTGCACGTAGCAGCCGGCGACCGTGCCGATCTTGGAGATGCGGAACACCTGGCGCACTTCGACCAGGCCGATGACGCTCTCCTTCCGCTCCGGCGCGAGCATGCCGGAGAGCGCCGCCTTCACTTCCTCGACGGCGTCGTAGATGACGTTGTAGTAGCGCACGTCGACGCCGGAAGACTCGATCAGCTTCCTGGCAGTCGCATCGGCGCGCGCATTGAAGCCGATGATCACCGCGCCCGAAGCGAGCGCGAGGTTGACGTCGGACTCGGTGATGCCGCCTACGCCCGCGTGCACCACGCTGACCTTGACCTCTTCCGTGGCGAGGCGCGTCAGGGCGTGCGCGAGAGCTTCCTGCGAACCCTGCACGTCGGCCTTGATCAGCAGGGCGAGCGTCTTCTTCGCGGCGCCGCCTTCGCCCATGTTGCTGAACATGTTTTCCAGGTTGGCCGCGCGCTGCTTGGACAGCTTGACCTCGCGGTACTTGCCCTGGCGGAACAGCGCGACTTCGCGCGCCTTCTTTTCGTCCGGCAGCACGACCATTTCCTCGCCGGCGCGCGGCACGTCCGACAGGCCCTGGATCTCGACCGGGATCGACGGCCCGGCGCTCTGCACCGGCTTGCCGTTCTCGTCCAGCATGGCGCGCACGCGCCCGTACACCGCGCCTGCGACCACGACATCGCCTTTCTTCAGCGTGCCGGATTGCACCAGCAGCGTCGCCACCGGGCCGCGGCCCTTGTCCAGGCGCGCTTCGATCACCACCCCTTTGGCCGGCGCGTTGACCGGCGCCTTTAGTTCGAGCACCTCGGCCTGCAGCAGGATCTGCTCGAGCAGCGCGTCGATGCCCTGCCCGGTCTTCGCCGACACCGGCACCACGGGCGATTCGCCGCCCAGGTCTTCCGGCACCACCCCGTGCGCCAGCAGGTCCTGCCTGACTTTCTCGGGATTCGCTTCGTGCTTGTCGATTTTGTTGATGGCGACCACCAGCGGCACTTCGGCCGCCTTGGCGTGCGCGATGGCCTCGATGGTCTGCGGCATGGCGCCGTCATCGGCCGCGACCACCAGCACGACGATGTCGGTCACCTTGGCGCCGCGCGCGCGCATGGCGGTGAACGCTTCGTGGCCCGGCGTGTCGAGGAAAGTGATGACGCCACGCGCCGTCTCGACGTGATAAGCGCCGATGTGCTGCGTGATGCCGCCCGCTTCGCCCGCGGCGACCTTGGTGGTGCGGATGTAGTCGAGCAGCGAGGTCTTGCCGTGGTCGACGTGGCCCATGACCGTGACGACGGGCGGCCGCGCCACTGCATCAGCGGGGACGGCGGCGGTGTCTTCCGTCAGGTAGGCCTCGGGATCCTCGAGCTTGGCCGCGCGCGCCGTGTGGCCCATTTCCTGGACCACGATCATCGCCGTTTCCTGGTCGAGGACCTGGTTGATGGTGGCCATGCTGCCCAGCTTCATCAGTACCTTGATGACCTCGACCGCCTTGACCGACATCCGGTGCGCGAGTTCGCCCACCGTGATGGTTTCCGGCACCGCGATGTCGCGGATCACCGGCTCCGAGGGTTGCGCGAACGCCGGCTCGCCGGCCGCCGGGCCTGCGCCCTTGTGCCGGCCGCCGCCCCGGCCATGCCAGCCCGCGACGCCGCCGCCCATGTCGCCACGGGTCTTGATGGTGCGCCGGCGGACCGAATCGTCCCGCAGGATGGTGGTCTGCTTGACCTTCTTGGCCTTTTTATCGGTCTTGGCTTCGCCCGCCTTGGGCGCGTGCAGCGTGCCGTCCGTCGGCGCGCCGGCCGCCGGTGCGGCGGGCGGCGCCGCGCGCTCGGCCTGCTTCTGCTCGGCTTCGCGCCGTTCGCGCTCCTGCTTCTCGCGCAGTTCGGCGGCCTGGATTTCCGACAGCTGCTGCTGGCGCTTCTGCTCTTCCGCGCGCAGCTGCAGTTCCTTCGAGTCCGGCCCCGAGGGCAGGGGCGCGGGCGGCGGCGGGGGCGGTGCCGGCGGCGCCGCTTCGGCGGCCGTCGCCGCGGCCTGCAGCTCGGCCGGATCGCGCTTGACGAACACGCGCTTCTTGCGCACCTCGACCTGGATGGTGCGCGCCTTGCCCGTGGAATCGGATTTCTTGATCTCGCTGGTCTGCTTGCGCGTCAGCGTGATCTTGTTCTTCGGCTCGATCGAGCCGTGCGACTTGCGCAGGTACTCGAGCAGCCTCGCCTTGTCCTGCTCGCTCAGCGAATCCTCCGCCACGCGCTTCTCGACGCCGGCAGCGCGCAACTGCTCGATCAGCACCGAGGGCGGAACCTTCAACTCGCTGGCAAACTGGGCGACGCTGGTCAGTGCCACGTTACTGGGCCTCTTTCTGCGCTACGGCGGGTTCGTCGGCGAACCAGTGGGCGCGCGCCGCCATGATCAGGCCCTTGGCGCGCTCCGCCTCCATGCCGGTCATCTCGGAGAGCTCGTCCACCGCCAGATCCGCCAGGTCGTCGCGCGTCTTGACGCCGTGCGACGCGAGCTTGGCCGCGAGCTGGTTGTCCATGCCTTCCAGCTGCAGCATGTCCTGCTGCACGCCGTCGATGCTCTCCTCGCTCGCGATCGCCTGCACCAGCAGCGCGTTGCGCGCGCGGCTGCGCAGTTCGTTCACGGTGTTCTCGTCGAAGGAATCGATCTCCATCATCTCGTTGATCGGCACGTAGGCGACTTCCTCCAGCGTGGAGAAACCTTCCTGGATCAGGATGTCGGCGACTTCCTCGTCCACGTCCAGGCGCTCCATGAACAGCGTCTTGACGCGCGTGCCTTCCTCCGCCTGCTTCTTGGTGGACTCTTCCTGCGTCATCAGGTTGATGGTCCAGCCGGTGAGCTCGGAGGCGAGCCGCACGTTCTGCCCGCTGCGGCCGATGGCGATGGCGAGGTTCTCCTCGTCCACCACCACGTCCATGGCGTGCTTTTCCTCGTCCACCAGGATCGAGCTCACTTCGGCCGGCGCCAGCGCGCCGATGACGAAGGTCGCCGGGTCGGCCGACCAGAGCACGATGTCCACGCGCTCGCCCGCCAGTTCCTGGGTCACGGCCTGCACGCGCGAGCCGCGCATGCCGACGCAGGTGCCGATCGGGTCGATGCGGCGGTCGTTGGTGTGCACGGCGATCTTGGCGCGCACGCCCGGATCGCGCGCCGCCGACTTGATCTCGAGCAGGCCTTCCTCGATTTCCGGCACCTCGAGTTCGAACAGCTTCATGATGAACTGCGGCGCGGTGCGCGACAGGATCAGCTGCGGGCCGCGCGCGCCGCGGTCGATTTTCGCCACCCAGGCGCGCACGCGGTCGCCCACGCGCAGGTTTTCCTTCGGAATCATGTGCTCGCGCGGCAATTGCGCCTCCAGGCGGCCGGATTCGACGATGGCGCTGCCGCGCTCCATGCGCTTGACGGTGCCGGTGACGAGCTGCTCGTCGCGTGCCAGGAAGTCGTTGAGGATCTGCTCGCGCTCGGCGTCGCGGATGCGCTGCAGGATCACCTGCTTGGCGGTCTGCGCGCCGATGCGGCCGAAGGGCACGTTCTCGATGGGCTCCTCGAGCACGTCGTCCAGCTTGGCGTCGGGCTTGCGGTCCTGGGCTTCCTCGACCGACAGCATCTGCGCGTTGATCCAGTCGGGCGCGTCGTCCGGCAGCACGCGCCAGCGGCGGAAGGCCTGGTAGTCGCCCGTGTCGCGGTTGATGGCGACCCGCACGTCGACGTCCTCGGTGAAGCGCTTTTTCGTGGCGGAGGCGAGCGCGAGCTCGAGCGCGCCGAAAACGACGTCCCGATTGACGTTCTTCTCGCGCGCCAGCGCGTCCACCAGCAGCAGTATTTCCCGGCTCATTTCTTTCCCTTCCCTTGCAGGTCCGGCACCAGCCGGGCCCGATCAATTTCGTCCAGTCTCAACGCCACGTCGCGGCCTTCCACCTCGACCGTGGCCACCCCGCCCGCTTCGCCGCGCAACAGCCCGGTGAAGCGCTTGCGGCCGCTCTCATCCCGCGTCCGCATCTTCACGTCCACTTTGCTGCCGGCGAAACGCGTGAAATCGGCCGGCTTGCACAGCGGCCGGTCCAGCCCCGGCGACGACACCTCCAGCCGGTCGTAATCGATGCCCTCGACCTCGAACACCCGGGCCAGGTGCCGGCTTACGTCGGC